>JAFVUT010000208.1 GCA_017502545.1 Ruminiclostridium sp. | reverse complement strand
TCGCCATCACCGACAGCCACTCCAACGCCATGGCAAAGGCGGCAGACTATGTGCTGCTGGCCAAGTCCGACATGGCCTCTGTGGTGGACTCCCTGGTGGCTCCCCTGAGCCTCATCAACGCCCTTCTGGTGGCCATTGCCCGGAGTAAGTCCGACGTGGTGGATCACTTTGAACGTCTGGAGAACATCTGGGAAGAGCACGGCATTTTCGTCAGTATGGAGGAAGAGAATCAATGATGCAGACCCATGTGGTCGTGGTGGGCGGCGGTGCGGCCGGTATGATGGCCGCCCTGGCTGCCCGGGAGGCAGGGGCTCAAGTGACCCTGCTGGAGCCCAACGAGAAGCTGGGCCGTAAGCTTTACATCACCGGCAAGGGCCGGTGCAATCTTACCAACAACACCACTGTGGAGGGTGTCCTGAACAACGTGCCCCGGAACAGTCGGTTCCTGTACAGTGCGGTCACCAGGTTCCCTCCCTCCCAGGTGATGGAATACTTTGAGAAATTAGGCGTCCCCCTGAAGACCGAGCGGGGGGGACGCGTTTTTCCGTGTTCCGATCAGGCTGCCGACGTGATCGACGGCCTGTTTTTCGCCCTGAAAAAGGCTAAGGTCACCATTCGTCGGGCCAAGGTCCGGAGTCTGGAACTGGGCGAAACCGGGGTCACCGGTGTCATCCTCACCGACGGGGACGTGGTCCCTGCCGATGCTGTCATCGTGGCCACCGGCGGTGTGTCCTATGTGGGCACCGGCTCCACCGGCGACGGCTACCGCCTGGCCCAGGAGGCCGGACACAAGGTGGTCACCCCCAGAGCCTCTCTGGTCCCCCTGGTGGAGGACGGGGATACCTGCGGCAAAATGCAGGGCCTGTCCCTGAAGAACGTCACCCTTACCCTGAAGAACCAGAAGAAAAAGGTGGTCTTCCAGGAGCAGGGGGAGATGCTTTTCACCCACTTCGGCATCTCCGGTCCTCTGGTCCTGTCGGCCAGCGCCCACGGAGACTGGACCAAGGACAAGTACACCGCCATCATCGACCTGAAGCCTGCCCTGGATGAGGCCAAGCTGGAGGCCCGCATCCTGCGGGATGTCTCCGAGGCCCCCAACAAGGCCTTCCACAACTTCCTGGAGGGTCTGGCCCCCCGGCTCATGGTCCCTGTCCTGTGCGAAAAGGCGGACATCGACCCCGACCTGCCGGTGAACGCCATGACCAAGGGCCAGCGCCGCCGCCTCATGGAGACCATGAAGCACTTCGTCATTCCCATCTCCGGTACCCGTCCGGTGAATGAGGCCATCATCACTGCCGGCGGCGTGAAGACCGGGGAGATCGACCCCGGCACCATGATGTCCAAGAAGACCCCCGGCCTCTTCTTTGCCGGAGAGGTCATCGACGTGGATGCCTACACCGGCGGCTTCAACCTGCAGATCGCCTGGTGCACCGGCCGTGCGGCCGGTCTCAGCGCAGCCGCCTACCGGAAGGAGGAGCAGGTATGAGAAAATACAGCATTGCCATCGACGGTCCCTCCGGGGCCGGAAAGAGTACCTTGGCCAAGGCCCTGGCGGCCAGGCTGGGGTTTCTCTATGTGGATACCGGCGCCATCTACCGCACCGTGGGCCTCTATGTGGCCCGCACTGGCGGAGACTGCGCGGTGGAGTCCGACGTTCTGTCCCGTCTGCCGGAGATCCGGATCACCATGACCTACGGGGAAGACGGCCTCCAGCACATGATCCTGGGTGGGGAGGATGTGACCACCGACATTCGCAAAAACGAGGTCTCCCGGTACGCCTCCCAGGTGTCCCCCATCCCCGGGGTGCGGGCCTTCCTGCTGGAGATGCAGCGGTCCATGGCCCGGGAGCACAGCGTCCTCATGGACGGCCGTGATATCGGCACCGTGGTCCTGCCCGATGCCGACCTGAAAATTTTCCTCACCGCCTCTGTGGAGGAGCGGGCCCGCCGCCGCCACAAGGAACTGTTGGAAAAGGGGCAGCAGATCGACTTTGAGACCGTGAAGCAGGAGATCGCAGACCGGGATCATGCCGACACCCATCGGGCGGTGGCTCCCCTGAAGAAGGCGGAGGATGCCGTGGTGGTGGATACGTCCGCCCTGGACCTGGACCAGAGCCTGGAGGCTCTGTATACCCTGGTGAAAGAGAGGCTTGACCTTTGACCAAGTATGAATTTTTATATACCGCCAGTAAGATCGTCTTTAACATTGCCAGCTGCCTGAAGCCCAAGCGAATCTACGGGGTGGAGAACGTGCCCGAGGGGCCTGCGGTCATCTGCGCCAACCATGTCCACTTCTCCGACCCCTTCTACATCATCCACGCCATCCCCCGTCGGCATAAGGTCTGGATCATGTCCAAGGAGGAGGTCAGCCACTGGCCGGTGGTGGGCCCCCTGCTGAAGTGGGGTGAATTTATCATCTTCGTCAAGCGGGGCAAGTCAGACATCGGCGCCGTGAAGAATGCCCTGAAGGCCCTGAAGGGGGGCGAAAAGCTCCTGATCTTCCCCGAGGGTACCCGCCACGATGAGATCGGTGAGGGCAAGACCGGCGCTGCCATGATGGCCATCCGCACCGGCTCTCCCATTCTGCCCGTCCATATCTCCCCCCAGCGAAAGCTCTTTCATCCCATCGAGATCCGCTTCGGTCAGCCCTACCAGCCCTTCACGGAGGACCGGAAGGCCACCAGCGAGGATTACCAGATCGCCACCGATGCCCTCATGGAGAAGATCAAGGCCCTGGGCCAGGAGGGGAAGGCATGAGAGAGGTCATCCTGGCCAAGTCTGCCGGGTTCTGCTTCGGCGTTCGCCGGGCCGTTCAGCTGGCAGAGGAGATCGCCGACCAGGGCAAGCCCTATGTGATGCTGGGGCCGGTCATCCACAACGACAACGTCATCGAGGACCTGGCCTCCCGGGGGGTGGGCTGCGTCCACGCCATCGAGGAGGTTCCCCCTGGATACGGGGTCATCATCCGCTCTCACGGTGAGCCCAAAGCCGTCTATGACAAGCTGGAGGAAATGGGCTGTCCCGTGGCCGATGCCACCTGCGTGAAGGTCTCCCAAATTCATCAAATTGTCAAGGAAGCCAGTGACCGGGGCCGTCAGGTCATCATCATCGGATCCCCGGAACACCCGGAGGTCAAGGCCATTGCCGGCTGGTGTGAGGGGGCGGAGATCTTCCGAAATGTGGAAGAACTGGGCGTTTTTCTGGATGGAGCCAAAGAAAATCCACAAAAACCCGTGACCCTGGTCTCCCAAACTACATCTACGGATAAAATTTGGACTCCGTGCAGAGAAAAAGTAAAAAAAGAGTGTACAAACGCAGAAATTTTTGATACAATATGTGACGCTACGT
>JAFVUT010000207.1 GCA_017502545.1 Ruminiclostridium sp. | reverse complement strand
AGATCATCCAGTGGGACGTGGACAGCCTGGACTGGAAGGACTACGATGCCGCCACCATCACTGACCGGGTGACCTCCAAGGTGGGACCGGGGTCCATCGTCCTCTTCCACAACGCCGCCCTCCACACCCCGGAGGCCCTGCCCGGCATCCTGGAGTATCTGATTCAGGAGGGCTATGACATCGTCCCCATCAGCCAGCTGATCCTGCCGGGGACCTGCGGGGAGGACTACACCATCGACCACACCGGCCGCCAGTGCCCCGCCGGATAAGGGCATAAAAATGGACTTCCGCACCTTTGCGGAAGTCCATTTTTTCATCCTATCTGTGCAGAAACTATATTACTGCAGGTCTTACGTTTTTTACTGGTTTTTCGGGTTGAACCGACAGACGATCTTCTGGCAGTGGTTGTTGCTGGCCGAGTAGGGGCAGGGCATATAGCCCAGCTCCAGGTCCACCTCCAGGTGCTCCCGGGTGAAGGCCACCGCCTTGCGCAGGGCCTCGAAGGAACTGCGCTTGCAGCAGCGGGGTCCTCCCTGGTCGCCCAGGGCCGTCTGGATCTGGCCGGTGAGGGAGTTGGCCAGGCCCCACTCCGTGCTCTTCATGGGGTTGGAGCCGGTGACGATGGACATATACATACCGGCGCTGATGGCCGCGCCGCAGACACCCCAGTGGCCGCAGATGCTGCCGGGGAGCTTGCCGCCGCGGGTCTGGATCTCCCGCAGGGCCTCGCCCAGGGACTTCCCCTTGGGGCCGATCTTGCCGCCGGCGTTGTAGTAGGCGGTCAGGAGGCTGGCACCCACCAGGATGTGGTGTTCCGGGCCGTGCATATGGCAGTTGGGCAGGTCCATGAGCTTGAGCATGATCTCGTAGGGGTTGGTGGAGGTCGAACCCAGGCAGACGCTGAACATAGCCGCCATGCCCTTGGAATGACATTCGTCGCAGACGTAATGTCCCTTCACGCAGCAGCTGTGGCCATCCTCCACTTTTCCGCAGATGGCGCACTTCATGGTCCGGGTCTCTTCCGAATATTCCAGGGGCTCACCGCAGATCAAACATTCATCCCATTTCACGGAGGCTCCTCCTCTCTATTGCTTTATTTGAAAATATCTTACCATACTTTCCAAATTTGGACAAGCCCTTTTGTCACACTTGCTGTCTTGACAAGAAAAAAGCGCCCCTCCGGGCGCACGCAACGGTACAATACTTTTTTCTGTGCACAGCACAGAAAAAAGTAACCCTTGACCTTCCCCGTTGGTCAAGGGTTACTCAAAACTCTTAATATCTAACATCATTTTAACCTCTCTTTCTTTGGATTTGGAGGAGGATTTTTAAGCACTGTACTGAACTTGCTGGCTCTTTTCTATGTGGTACATTGGACTCACCTCTTTCTTTTTTGTGATTACAATATACCACAGAAACTGGGGTTTTACAATCCACATTTTGTGCAAAATAAATAGCAGGAATTTGTGACAAAGGGAGAATCCAGGCAAATCCACCAACAAGCCCTTGACTTCAACCTACCTCTCTGGTATTATAAGGATGTATGAGGCCAGTCCCCAAGGGGACTGGCCTCAATGGTTTATACCTCTGTCACGGTAATGGTGGTGATGACCGGCTGATCCTCCGGCAGGATGCTGCCGTTCCGGTCGGTGGGTTGGGCATCGGCCACGATGGCATCCACCACATCCATACCCTCGGTCACATAGCCAAAGACCGCATAGGCGCCGTCCAGGTCGGTGCTATCCTGGTGGACGATGAAAAACTGGGAGCTGGCGCTGTTGTCCTTCTGGGACCGGGCCATGGACACAGCCCCCCGCACATGGGACAGGGGGTTATCAAACTTGTTATCCCGGAACTCTCCCTTGATGGTGGTGTCCGAGCCGCCGGTGCCGTCCCCTTCGGGGTCGCCGCCCTGGATCACAAATCCCTCGATGATCCGGTGGAAGGTCAAACCGTCATAAAACCCCTCCTCTGCCAGGGTCACGAAGTTGGCCACGGTCTCAGGAGCTGCCTGTCCATCCAGGGCCAGAGTGATGGTGCCGTAGTCCTCCACCTGGATCTCCGCATAGTGGGTGACCGATGCCTCGGTGGTATAGTCTCCGTACTGACTGCCGCCGCAGCCGGCCAGGGTCAAAATCAGCCCGGCGCACAGCAGCAGGGCAGTCCATGTTTTCCGTTTCATGTTCATTCCTCCATTCCAATGGGTACCCCAAGGATACCACATCCTGCAGAGTTCCGCCAGAGGAAGGCACAAAAAAAGCGCCCCTCCGGGCGCAGCAGGAAACAAAAGACCTCGTAGAGTTTCGCCACCGCAGTGGCGAAATAAAATCCAGTCCGTTTTCTGGTACGACATGCGCGTGCCGGAAAACTCTTCTCGGCCTGCCAGTGTGCCCAACGGGCGCGCGCAGCAGGCCGCAATCTCACCATTCCAAAAGGGTCCCCCTTTTGGAATGCATAAAAAAAGTAACCCTTGATCGCTGTCCTCGATCAAGGGTTACTGGTTATTCTTAATATCTAACATCATTTTAACCTCTCTTTCTTAAGTTGGAGAAAAATCTCTGAGAATCAACTTGAACTGTACTTTGGACTCACCTCTTTCTTTTTTGTGATTACAATATACCATAGGACACCCTGTTTTGCAATCCACATTTTGTGCAAAATACACGACCCGTTTTTGTGCCAAACAGAGATTCGAGTCGAAATTCACAACTCAGCATTGACTCCACTTTAACACAGTGCTATCATGAAGGTGTATGAGGCCTGCCCCAGAAAGGGCAGGCCTCCTGTTTTTTCAAATCATATCGTCGATCTCATCCTGGCTGTAGCCCAGCTCGGCCAAAATCTCCCGGGTGTGGTAGCCCTCGGGATACCCGGCGTGGCGGTACTCCGGCGGGCAGGCCGACAGGTTCAGGGGGCAGCCCATCTGGGT
>JAFVUT010000206.1 GCA_017502545.1 Ruminiclostridium sp. | reverse complement strand
CCTTCCCCTTCCTCCGCCAGGCGGTGAACCTGTACCGTGATCTGGGCTTCTATGAGATCCCCAGCTATAACGACAGCCCGGTGGATTCCACCATTTACATGAGAAAAGATTTATGCCCTGCATAAAACGAAAGCTCCCTCGGTGAGGGAGCTGGTGTCGTATGAGCGAGAATAAAAGGCTCCCTTGTGTAAAGGGAGCTGTCAGCCGTTAGGCTGACTGAGGGATTGTAGCGTGTCGGAAGGCTACAACCCCTCCGTCTTCGGCTTTGCCGAAGCCACCTCCCCTTACACAGGGGAGGCTATTTTAGTCCCCCGGTACCTGCAGCTGCCAGAAGGCAACAGCGCTGGCGGCGGCCACGTTCAGGGAGTCCACCCCATGGGTCATGGGGATGCGGACGGTGAAGTCGCAGTCGGCGATGGTCCCCTGGGCCAGACCGTCCCCCTCGGTGCCCAGGATGATGGCCAGCTTCTGGCAGGCCTGGAGCCTGGGGTCCCGGATGCTGATGGAGTCATCGCTGAGGGCCATGGCGGCGGTCCGGAAGCCCATGGCTTTCAGCCGGTCCAGACCGGGCTGGGGCCAGTGGTCGGTTTCGCTTCCCAGGAAGGTCCAGGGGACCTGGAAGACCGTGCCCATGCTCACCCGGATGGCCCGGCGGTAGAGGGGGTTGCTGCAGGCGGGGGTCAGCAGGACGGCATCCATCCCCAGGGCGGCGGCGGAGCGGAAGATGGCCCCCACGTTGGTGGGGTTCATGACGTTTTCCAGAATGGCGATGCGCCGGGCATCTTTGCAGACCTCCTCCACCGTGGGGAGCTTGGGCCGCTTCATGGCGCACAGGACCCCTCGGGTCAGCTTGAAGCCGGTGAGCTGGGTGAGGACGTCAAAGGGGGCGGTGTACACGGGGATCTCCCCGCACCGGGCGATGACCTCTTTGGCTTCGCCCGCAATGTGCTTGTCCTCCACCAGGACGGACACGGGCTGATACCCGGCGTTCAGGGCCCGTTCCACCACCTTGGGGCTTTCGGCGATGAAGAGGGCCTTGTCCGGGTCCTCCCGGCTGAGGAGCTGATTCTCGGTGAGCCGGGCGTAGATGTCCAGGGCGGGGTCGTTGAAATCGGTGATCTCGATGATGTTCGGCATAGTAAAACCTCCCAGTGGGTTTCCTCCATTATGGAGACTTCCCAGGTCCTTGTCAATGTGGTATGATGGAAATACCAAAGAAAAGGAGAGGGAACCATGGCCATCAAAAACGAACCCAAGATCAAGAACGGCCTGATCGCAGCCATCCGGGAACAGCTGGAGCACCGGGCTCTGTGGATGTACCTGCTGTGCGATGAGGCAAAGAAGAAGGGGCTGCCGCCCGAGGAGTACGCCCCCGCCGCCATCAAGCGGTGCGGTCTCTTCCAGGGGGCCAACCTGCGGAAGAAGGCCGGGGGAGGGGCCTCCCTGAAGGGCCTGAAAAAGACCCTGTTCACCAAGCCCGCCCAGTGGGTCTTTGAGATGAAGGTCCTGCGGTGCGACGACGACCACCTGGACATCGACTTCCACTACTGCCCCCTGGTGAAGGCCTGGCAGAAGCAGGGCTGCAGCGATGAGGAGATCCGGCTGCTGTGCGACCACGCCATGTGCGGGGACCGGGGCATCGCCGAGAGCTTCGGCTGTGAACTGGACCTGCCCGCCACCATCGCAAACGGTGATGACTGCTGTAAGATCAGATTTGTGAGACGATAAAGAGAACGCCCTGGAACCAATGGTTCCAGGGCATTTTTCCATTTAGCGGCAGTTTTTGCAACGAGGAAGTACTGCTCCAGAGGAGATTCTCTGAGGGTCAATGGGATTGAGTGTAGTGAAGTACTTGTGACATTCAGTACACATGTAAACATTGCCAGCCATGATATCACCGACATGGTTTTGCAAAACAAGGGTGTCGATGTCAAACTTATACTGGGAGTACTTGAACGAAGTTTGACGGTTTCGCCCATCTCTTTCGTTGGGGGAGGTAAGTACAGGAAATACGTTTTTGGTATAGTTGGGGTAGGCAACTTGAATTGCGGGTAAAATATCTGAGTCGCCTGCAACTAAGGCAAAGCAATCATCGGGATGCTCAATGGCATCTCTAACAAGTAGAGCAACGACGGTAGTATCTACTTGCTTCTCCTGATACCGCAATTCAGGATGGATTAAGTTCAAAAGCATCCACTCTTGTAAGTCGATGTGGAAAATACAGTTGGCATCATATCCGGCTGCGATGGCTGCATTTGCAAAGCCTTCTCGAGTTGCAATATTCTGTTTGGTAAGGTCAATGTTTCTTTGGGTTACAGTAATGCTTTGGTCTCCGTATGGATTGGTAATTTGCTTGCCTACCCAGCTATCAAAATCAGCAGGAGCATTAAACAAAGACGTAACGAAATAGCAATTTCCAAGCTCTGTACATTCAGGATGGTACTTTGAAACGTGCTTTAGCATTAAGTCGTTCGACTTTTTGAAGTCGATAGAAAAATAACGAGGGTATACAAGAAATCTGTCAAAGACAGAGCCGTCGACAACCTTAAACAACCAAGTGCCATCAATATAAATATTAAGTTTAGACATATTAAGTCCTCCTTTGGAAAATATTAAAATAAAGAGCGCTCTAAAATGTAACCCTATTGTAATCTTTTTGGTGCAAGAAGTCAAGTGTTTTTGTAAAATTTGAATAAACTACTTGACAAGTATTTGTGCAATTTGTAAAAAATGATTTTTATAAATACAGGATAATAATGACACAGCCCTAGAACTATTTTGCTCTAAGGTTGTGTCATTACTTCTTGATTAAACGCTCCAGCAAATAATCTGTCAGCGAGCCATAAAAAGCGGCAAATTTTATCAGAGATTGGGTGTGTGGGTTGTTTTCTTAGGTTTTGCATTTGGAATACCCGGTCTGCGATATTCCCAGCACTATACATTTGACGGAAACCACATTTAAAGGATAAAAATAAACCGAGCACCTGCGAAAGCAAGTGCTCAGTTCATTTTTTACATTTCAATATAGTTAGTAGACCGGGAAGTGGTGGCGGGGGGTGCAGGGTCCAGCTGGCGGTCAGCGATCCCCAGAATCTTCTCCGGCTGGATCCAGGGTCTGCCCTGGATGCAGCTGGTCTCCTCGTGGGTCAGGTAGCCCTTGTAGGCGGTGAGGCTCCGGCGGATGAAGCCGTCCCGGACGCAGGCCTCCTTCAGGCCGTTGTTCAGAATATTCAGCAGCATGGGCAGGGTCTCGGCGGCCAGGGCCACAGAGGTGGAGTGGGCCACGGCGCCGGGGATGTTGCTGACGCAGTAGTGGACCACGCCGTTGACCACATAGCGGGGGTTGTCGTGGTGGGTCTCATGGCTGGACTCGATGGCGCCGGGGTCGTCGTTGGAGATGTCCACCAGGACGGAGCCGGGCTCCATGAGCTTGAGCATTTCCTTGTCGATGAGGAAGTCCTTGCGCTGCTTGGGCCACTTGACGCAGTTGATGACCATGTCCATCTGGTCCAGGACGGAGGTGATGGTCTCCTTGGTGCAGAACATGGTGTTGATCTGGTTGTGGTAGCGCTCGCCCAGGGTCTTCAGCACGCCGATGTTGATGTCCATGACGGTGCAGTTGGCCCCCAGGGCGTGGAGGACGGACAGGGCCCCCT
>JAFVUT010000205.1 GCA_017502545.1 Ruminiclostridium sp. | reverse complement strand
GGTGGCCATGCCCACGGCGATGCCCGAGGAACCGTTCACCAGCAGGTTGGGGAACCGGGCAGGCAGGACCTTGGGCTCCTTGCGGCTCTCGTCGAAGTTGGGCTCCCAGTCCACGGTCTCCTTCTCGATGTCGGAGAGCATCTCCCCGGCCATCTTGGCCATGCGGGCCTCGGTGTAACGGTAGGCAGCCGGAGGGTCGCCATCCACGGAGCCGAAGTTGCCGTGGCCGTCAATGAGGGGATAGCGCATGGAGAAGTCCTGGGCCAGACGGACCAGGGCGTCGTACACGGAGGCGTCACCATGGGGGTGATACTTACCCAGCACGTCGCCCACGCAGGTGGCGGACTTCTTAAAGGGCTTGTCGGAGGTCAGGCCGCTCTCGTACATGGTGTAGAGGATGCGGCGGTGGACGGGCTTCAGACCGTCCCGGACATCGGGCAGGGCACGGCCCACGATGACGGACATGGCATAGTCGATGTAGCTGTCCTTCATCTCCTTGACCAGCTCGGATTCCACGATCACCTGATTGGGGAATGCGATATCCTCCGGTCTGTAGTCTTTGTTCTTGCTCATAGTATCGTAGCTCCTTTACAGGATTGCGTTTGCTCATAAAGCCTCCCTCTCCAAGGGAGGTAGCACCGCCACAGGCGGTGACGGAGGGAGTTTGCCGCGGGCGGATATGGAATCCGCCCCTACGGGGTTATTGCTCCTTCCGTATTCGTAGGGGCGATTCACGAATCGCCCGAAACGTGGGTCATAGAACAACGTAGGACGGGCCGATGTGGGCATCGGCCCCTACCATGTTCATTTCTATCTTAGGTAAAGCTCAAAGGTCCGTCTTCTCTGGCGCTTTTACGAAGGAGTCTCACCACATAGATCACCAACCCGATGAAGTAGGGGTAGAAGATCCAGCCGAAGCCCACCAGCAGGAAGTCATAGAACCCGTGGAGGACAGCGGCGGTGAGCCAGGCCCGTTTCATGGTAGACCGGGCCTGCTGCCGCTGACCCAGAGTCTCCAGCCACTTGGCGGTGCCCACCCCCACGCCCATGACCACGCCGAACATGGCATGGCCGGGGATGGAGAAGATGGCCCGGAGGACGGCGGTGGAAAAGCCGTTGGACAGGACGTACATCACGTTCTCCACGGCGGCAAAGCCCAGAGAGACGAAGACGGAATAGACCACGGCGTCAAAGCGGAAGTTGAAGTTGGGGTCGTTCCAGGTGTTTTTCTTCAAAACCCGGTACTTGACCCCCTCCTCAATGAATCCCGGGATGCAGAAGTAGGACAGGAAGAGGTAGCCCAGATAGCTCCAGGGGAAGAAATCCACAAACTGAGCGGCCAGCAGCTCCAAAATCAGGATGGGGAACATGGCCAGCAGGCCCTTAAAGAAGAGCCCCATCATCATGCGGGGGGGCTCCCGCTCGATCTTGTCCATGCGGTAGATGACTCCCATCAGGACCAGGGGCGGGATGAGAGCCGCCAGGATGAGGAAAAGTGCGGCTGTTAATGTCATAGAAAAAGCCTCGCAGAGTTTCAGTTTCTCAAAGAGCCTGTGATATTGGCAGTACCTCAGGCTCCCTTGTGTAAAGGGCGCGACGCGTGAAGAAAACATGCCGGGGGCATGTTTTTAGCCAAAGCGGGAAGCAATCTATGATTGCGACCCGGGCCGAAGGCTGGCAGCGCGAAGCACTGACTGAGGGATTGTGCTTTGTTGGTAGGCTTACAACCCCTCCGTCTCGCCTTAGGCGAGCCACCTCCCCTTGCACAGGGGAGGCTTATTTCTCCCAAAAGTCAGATGTCGAGATTTACCACATACTTCGCATTCTGCTCAATGAACTCCTTACGGGGCTCCACCTTCTCGCCCATGAGGATGGTGAAGATCTCGTCGGCCTTCACGGCGTCTTCCAGGGTGATCCGGCGGAGGGTACGGGTCTCGGGGTTCATGGTGGTCTCCCACAGCTCCTCGGCATCCATCTCGCCCAGACCCTTGAAGCGGCTGATCTCCACCTTGGCGTTGGCATTGTCACCGCGCATTTCGGAGGAGACCCGGTCACGCTCCTCGTCGGAGAAGGCCACCTTCACGGTCTTTCCCCGGGTGAGCTTATACAGAGGGGGCACGGCGGAGTACACATAGCCCTGCTCGATGAGGGGCCGCATGAAGCGGAAGAAGAAGGTCAGGAGCAACGTGCGGATGTGGGCACCGTCCACGTCAGCATCGGCCATGATGATGATCTTGTGGTAGCGGAGCTTTTCGGGGTTAAACTCCTCGCCGATACCGGCACCCAGGGCGGTGATGACAGGGGCCAGCTTTTCGTTGCCGTAGACCTTGTCGGCCCGGGCCTTCTCCACGTTGAGCATCTTGCCCCACAGGGGGAGGATGGCCTGGAAGCGGGAGTCTCTGCCCTTGGTGGCAGAGCCGCCGGCGGAGTCACCCTCGACGATGTAGATCTCGGTGAGGGCGGGGTCCCGTTCATTGCAGTCTCTCAGCTTGTCAGGCATCTGGCCGGATTCCAGACCGGTCTTGCGGCGGACGGATTCCCGGGCCTTCCGGGCGGCCTCCCGGGCACGGGCGGCGTTGAGGGCCTTTTCCAGGATGGCCCGGCCCACGGAGGGGTTCTCCTCCAGGAAAATCTCCAGCTTTTCGCTGACCACGGCGTTGACCAGGGTGCGGATCTCGGAGTTGCCCAGCTTGGCCTTGGTCTGGCCCTCAAACTGGGCCTCGGTGAGTTTGACGGAAATGACACAGGTGAGGCCCTCACGATAGTCGTCGCCGGTGATCTTGTCATCCTCTTTCAGAAGCTTGGACTTCCGGCCGTAGGCGTTGAGGGCATTGGTGAGGGCCCGCTTGAAGCCCTCCTCGTGCATGCCGCCCTCGGGGGTATGGACGTTGTTGGCGAAGGAGACGATGAGCTCGCTGTAGCTGTCGTTGTACTGGAGGGCGATCTCCGCCATGGAGTCCTCCCGGGACCCGGCCATGTAGATGACCTGGTCGTGGACGGCGGTCTTGTTCCGGTTCAGGAAGGTGACGTACTCCCGGATGCCCCCCTCGTAGCACATGGTCTCCCCCACAGGCTCCTCACCCCGGTCATCGGTGATGGTGATGGCCAGACCGGCGTTCAGGAAGGCCTCCTCCCGCATGCGGGTATGGAGGATGTCGTAATCGTACTCGGTGGTGTCGGTGAACATCTCCGGGTCGGGCTTGAAGGTGACCTCGGTTCCGGTGCGGTCGGTGGTCCCCACCACGGTCATGGGCTGGGTCACGTGGCCCCGGGCGAACTTCATCTCGTAGATATTGCCGTTCTTGTGGACCCGGACCTCCAGCCACTCACTCAGGGCGTTGACCACGGAGGCACCCACGCCGTGGAGGCCGCCGGAGACCTTGTAGCCACCGCCGCCGAACTTGCCGCCGGCGTGGAGGATGGTAAAGACCACTTCCAGGGCGGACTTGCCGGTCTGCTGCTGGATGTCCACGGGGATGCCGCGGCCGTTGTCGGAAACGGTGATGGTATTGCCCTTGCCGATGGTCACCACGATCTCGGTGCAGTACCCGGCCAGGGCCTCGTCGATGGAGTTATCCACGATCTCATACACCAGATGATGCAGGCCGCTGGCAGAGGTGGAGCCGATGTACATACCCGGACGCTTCCGGACGGCCTCCAGACCTTCCAGCACCTGGATCTCCGAGGCGCCGTATTCATGTTCCACCGCTGTGGTAGTCTTGTTTTCCAACTGATCCATAGGATAACCTCCAAATGCGAGAATAGAAAGGGATATCAGAAATTCTCAAAGAACCCGGCCTCCATGCGCTTAAACAGGGTGGCCGAGGAGAGCTGAGAAAGATAAACGGTGACTTCCCCCGCCTTGTTTTGGCAGAGGGTGAAGGATTTGGGCAGGTCGTCGCCGATGCTCACCACCCGCCCCTCCAGTTCGGCCAAGGAGAGAAAGTCCCGGGTGTGCCGGGACCAGGTGGTGTTGTCCAGGTCGAAGATGCCCAGGATGTCATCCTGATGGATGACCACCGAAGAACCCAGGTGCAGATACATGGACAGGACCTCCCTTACGATTCATGGATGGGCTCCAGTTTGCCTGCCTTGATGCCCAAAACCAAGCCTTCCCCGAACTCACCCTGTGGCTGCTCACAGCCGGTGATGAAGACCTGGCCGCCCTTGATCCGGCGGAGGACAAAGTCCTGGCGGCGGGCATCCAGCTCTGAGAGGACGTCGTCCAGCAGCAGGATGGGCCACTGGCCGGTGTCGTCCTGAAAGAGCTCCCGCTCTGCCAGCTTTAAGGACAGGGCGGCTGTCCGGGTCTGGCCCTGGGAGGCAAACTGCCGGGCAGACTGTCCCCCGATCAGGGCGATCAAATCGTCCTTATGGGGACCGGACAGGCAGGAACGGGCCTCCAGCTCCGCCCGGGCATGGCTGTCCTGATGGCGGCGGAGATCCTCGTAAATTTCTACGGTGGGACCCAGAGGATCGGAAACGGTGCTGACGGTATGGTAGGAAAGGTCCAGATCTTCCCGTCCCCCGGAGAACTCCTCCTGGATCTGGGCGGCCTTTACCGCCAGTTTTTTCACAAAATGGGCCCGGTAATGGATGACCAGAGCTCCGGCCCGGGCCATGGCCTCGTTGAAATCCTCCAGGACGTTCAGCAGGCCGGGATTCTTCTCCCAGTCCCGCAGGATACGGGTCTTGTGGTCCAGGAGCTTATTGTACTGGCTCAGGGCCTCGGCGTACCGGGGCCGGAGCTGACAGATGGCCTGGTCCAGGAAGGCCCGGCGCTCAGCGGCACCGGACTTGATAAGGGCCAGGTCCTCCGGGCAGAAGAGAACGGTCTGGACGATGCCGGAGAGCTCTCCGGCGGTCTTGCATTTGACGTGGTTCACGAAGAGCTTTCGCCGGGTCCCCCGGAAAAGCTGGGCCTCGATGAGAAAGTCCCTCCCCCGGCTCTCTACCTGGGCGGTGATGGTCCCCCGGTCCCGGTGGAAGGAGATGAGCTCCTTGTCACCCCGGGCTCTGTGGGACTTGGCCCCGGAGAGAAAGCCGATGGCCTCCAGCAGATTGGTCTTTCCCTGGGCGTTCTCCCCGCAGATGACGTTTACCCCGGGGACGAAGGAAGCGGAGAAGTCCTCGTAGTTCCGAAAGCCGTCCAGGAAAATGGACAGAACTCTCATTCGATGATGATCTCCACCCCGGGCAGGGCGGCCACGTCGCCGGGTCGGAGCTTCCTGCCCCGCATGGTGCAGGGCTCGCCGTTGACCAGGACCTCACCCTCCTGGATGAGGATCTTGGCCTCGCCGCCGCTGCCCACCACATTGGCCAGCTTCAGCAGGGAGTCCAGCTTGATAAATTCCGTGTCAATGGAAACAGTCACTCTTTCCATGGTACCTCCTAAATATTTGAAAAATCCGAGGGAAGTGCAGGATCGGCAGGGTACAACCCCTCAGTCAGCTTCGCTGCCAGCTCCCCTTGCACAGGGGAGCCTTGAGGCTTGCACTCGCCTCAGCCTCCCTTGTGTAAAGGGAGGTGGCTCGCCGTCAGGCGAGACGGAGGGATTGTAAACCCTAAGGATTCACCAGACTTTCAGTCCATTCCAAAAGTCATCAATAGTCTGCCTTGAGTCGGACCGGCAGGACCATAAACAGGAAGTTCTCCTCCCCCTCTGCCGGCACGATGATGCAGGGAGTGATGGGGCTGGACAGCTCCAGGCGGACCTTCTCCATGGGAGCAGCCTTCAGGGCATCCATCATATACTTGTTGTTGAAGCCGATCTCCAGGCCGCCGCCGTTGCCCTCCACGGGGCAGCAGTCATGGGCGGTGCCGATGGCGGTCTTGGTGGTGATGTCGATCTCCCCGTCCCCGATCACGCAGCGCAGGGGGCTCTTGAGCTTTTCGCTGACGATGAGGGAGACACGGTCCATGCAGGCCAGCAGCTGCTTGGTGTTGGCGGTGACCTTCACGGGGTTGTTCCGGGGAATGGCCTGCCGCCAGGCCAGGAACTCACCCTCCAGACGGCGGGAGATGAGGATGGTGGAGCCCATCTTGAAGAGGACGTGGCGGGTGCCC
Organism: Ruminiclostridium sp.; assembly: GCA_017502545.1. GTDB lineage: Bacteria > Bacillota > Clostridia > Oscillospirales > Oscillospiraceae > Evtepia. The sequence goes on along the minus strand of JAFVUT010000205.1, from coordinate 6,133 downwards.
TGGTGGACGGACACGGGCTCGTCGGTCTCCCGGCAGATCTTTTCCACTTCACTCAGGGAAGCACCGGGGACCACGAACTGGAAGGAGCCGTTCTTCTTCAGCACAGGCTCCCGGCGCAGGGCCAGACGGAAGCCGTCCACGGCCACCAGGGTCAGACCGTCCTCGTCCACCACAAAGAGGGTGCCGGTGTGGACCGGACGGCTCTCATCCTGGCTGACGGCGAAGATAGTCTGGCCGATCATGGCACGGAGGGTCTGCTCGGGAATCTCCAGGGAGTTCTGGTATTCCACGTTGGGAAGCTCGGGGAAGTCCTCGGGGTCGATGCCCATGAGGTCAAACTCACTCATGCCGCAGGAGATGTGGACCTTCAGGTTCTCCTCCTGGAAAATGACGGTGTCGTCTGCCATCTTGCGGATGATCTCACCGAAGAGGCGGGCGGGCAGGACCATGGAACCGGTCTCCTGGACATCAGCCTGGACGGCCGAACGGATGCCGGTCTCCTGGTTGTAGCCGGTGATGAACACGGTGCCGGAATCTTCGGCCTCCAGCAGCAGGCCTTCCAGGGCGGGGATGGTGCTCTTGGGGGAGACGGCCCGGGAAGCGGTCATGATGGCGCTCTGGAGGAGCGCTTTTTCACAGGTAAATTTCATTGGGTTACCTCCAGACTTGGAAAGGATAGGGATCCTGCTCTCTCCGCAATAGAGGGAGAACAGGGAATATTTGTCGTAATCGTTGTAGTAGGGGGCCGGGAAATGTGGAAAACTCCGGTTTCCCCAGATTTTGCAAGGATTTTTTGTCCACGCCCCCTGTGTGACAAGCTTTGGCAAAAATTTCTGACGAATGTGGACAACTTTTATTATCCACAGAAATCTCTCCACTTTTCCACAAAATCCGGTGGAAAAAGAGTATTCTCTATCGAAGAAACTCTTTCTGAAAATGAGAGTGTCAAAAAGCCTCGCAGAGTTTCGTTTTCCGCAGAAAACGAAATGAATTGAAATCTGTTTTTTCCCGCGACATGTGCATTGGAAATCATTCTTCTCGGCCTGCAAACGTGCGGGCCTTTGGCCCGTGCGATGCAGCAGGCCGCAACCCCCCACTTTTGGAATGGGACGAAGATCCATTCCAAAAGTCTTGCTCTTACCCGTATCGGTTATTGACGTTGGTACGGATATCCTTGACCACCTCGGCGATCTCAGGCTTGGTCTTGCAGAACTCCTCGATGCGCTCGATGGCGTGAAGGACGGTGGTGTGGTCGCGGTTGTTGAACTCCTTGCCGATCTCCTTCAGGGAGAGCTTGGTCATGTTACGGATTAGATACATGGCGATCTGTCTGGCCAGGGAGGTCTCCTTGGTACGGCCCTGACCACGAAGGGCAGTATCGTCGATGGAGTAGAACTTACCCACCTCTTCAATGATGACTTCGGCGGTGGGGAGAATGTCGGTGGTGTCCTTGAAGATATCACGGACGGCCCGGGTGACGGCGTTGGCATCCACGTTGCTGCCCATCAGGTCCCGGTAGGCCAGGATCTTGTTGACGGTGCCCTCGATCTGCCGGACGTTGGCGGTGATGTTCTCCGCCACATAGGTGAGGACCTCCTCGGGAAGCTCCACCCCCATGCGGATGGCCTTGTTTTTGATGATGGCCACACGGGTCTCATAGTCCGGGGGCTGGATGTCGGCCAGCAGGCCCCATTCGAACCGGGTTTTCAGTCGGTCCTCCAGACGGAGCATCTCCTTGGGAGGGCGGTCGGAGGTGAAGACGATCTGTTTCTTTTCCTCATAGAGGCTGTTGAAGGTGTGGAACATCTCCTCCTGGGTGGAGTCACGGCCGGCAATGAACTGGACGTCGTCCATGAGGAAGACGTCAGCGGAGCGGTACTTGTCCCGGAACTCCTGGTTCTTGCCCTCCCGGATGGCCCGGATCAGTTCGTTGGTGAAGGCATCGCCCCGGATGTAGACGATGCGGTAGTCGGGGTGCTCCTGGTGGATGGCGTGGGCGATGGCGTAGAGGAGGTGGGTCTTGCCCAGACCGGACTCGCCGTAAATGAAGAGGGGGTTATAGCTTTCGGCGGGACGGTCGGCCACCGCCATGGCGGCGGCATGGGCGAACTTGTTGGAGTTGCCCACCACGAACCGTTCAAAGGTGTAGTCCTCGGTGCCGGGGAGGAACCGGGAGGCGCTGTCCCGGCGGACGTATTTTTCCTTCTCTCCCTGGCCCAGGACCACCACGTCCAGATTGGCGGAGAAGAGGTCGTACAGGGCTTTCTGAATGTCGGGCAGATAGCGGGAGACCACGATCTCCTTCTTAAAGTCGGTGGGGATATACAGGATGAACCGGCTCTCCTCCAAAGCGATGGCTTCGGCCTCGGAGAACCAGGTGGTGATGGTGGTTTTGGTCATGGTCTGCTCCATCAGAGTCAGGACCCGTTCCCAAATCTCAGCGGCGGAATTCATGGACTCACTCCCTTTTTTCTCTGGTAAACGGCGGGCTTTTCACCTCTGCCGATAATAAGCGCATTATAACCATGTAAGTATAGCAGAAATTGTCCACAATAGCAAGGGAAGATGTGGATATTTATAATTATATAGTACCTGCAGTAATCCAGAGCCTCCCCTGTGAGGGGAGGTGCCCCGAAGGGGCGGAGGGGTGCGGGGTCAAAGGGTATGATGTCGTATCGGTACGACATCATATCTGCCAGGATAGCACCCCTCAGTCAGCCTGACGGTTGCCAACTTCCCTTGATAGGGGAGCCTTTTCTTTCTTCCCTACGCATTTTTTCTTGAATTTGTGTATCATTCCAAAAAATTTTTTACCAAAAAGTGTACCCTGAAACAAAACATCCCACTATATCTTGGGTATAAAGAGAAAATGACGGATTTTTCCTATTTTTCCGCGGAAATTTTGGGTTGACATGGACATTTCTTTTCGGCTATAATAATCTTCGCGTAATCATGGAATGGGATTGCGCACAGTTGATTGACGACCGCAGCCGGGGCAATTCGGCTGTTGTGGTTGGCGGAAGCTTGCATTCCGCTCGAAATAGATACAGGAGGTGTATCGGAATGGTTCGTACCTATCAGCCTAAGAAGCGTCATCGCTCCAAGGTCCACGGGTTCCGCAAGCGCATGGCTACTGCCAATGGCCGCAAGGTCCTGGCTCGCCGCCGCGCAAGAGGCCGCGCCCGTCTGACCCACTGATGCCAGGGGCAATCGCATAGAGGATATAAACAGGGGCGGGGAAGTCATTTCCACCGCCCTTATCCAGCATACGCAGGTTTTTTTGTCCTGCTGTGCCATTGCTTCCACTGGAAGGAGGATACAGATCGTGAAGTATACGGTCTCTCTCAAGGAAAACAGAGTCTTCCGCCGTCTCTATGCCAAGGGAAAGAGCGCGGTGAGCCCTGCCATGGTCCTCTACTGCCGGAAAAACGGCAGAAAGGAAAACCGCTACGGTATCACCGTCAGCACCAAGCTGGGCAAGGCAGTGATCCGCAACCGGGTCCGCCGCCGTCTGCGGGAGATCTACCGTTTGAACGAGGACAAGTTCCTGCCGGGCTACGATATTGTCGTCGTGGCCAGGGTCAGAGCCGTCCACAGCCAGTATGCCGATCTGAACAGGCAGTTCCTCCGCCTGGCAAACAAACTCCAGCTCCTTCGCCCCATTGAGGAGAAGGAGTCATGAAGGCTGTCCTTTTATGGATGATCCGGTTCTACCGGAAGCACATCTCTCCAAACCGTCCCCCCTGCTGCCGTTTCATCCCCACCTGCTCGGCTTACGCCCTGGAGGCGGTGGAAAAATACGGCGCGGTCAAAGGGGGCTTTCTTGCCGTGCGCAGGATCCTGCGCTGCAATCCGCTGCACCGGCAGAAGAGCATCGAGTATGACCCGGTACCTTAAAAGAAGAGCCTTCCTCCGGCTGTAAGGTCGGAAAACCCCAAAAATCTTTTGGAGGCTTATTCAATGAGCATCATCTTATCCCCCTTCGCGAAGCTGCTGCTGCTGTTCTATAATATGACCAACAGCTACGGCATTGCCCTGCTGCTGTTCGCCCTGGTGGTCCGTATCGTCCTCTTCCCCCTCTTCCTGAAGGGCCGCAAGAGCATGATGGCCATGAACGGCCTGGCCGACCAGCAGAAGTTTATCCAGCAGAAGTACGGCAGAGACCGGGAACGCTACTCCATTGAGCTGCAGAAGCTCTATGAGAAGGAAGGGGTCAAGCCCTCCGGCGGCTGCCTCTGGTCCTTCCTGCCCCTGGCCGTTCTGATCCCCCTGTACGGCATCGTCCGTAAGCCCCTGACCAACCTCCTGGGCATGACCGAGGATCAGTTCAATGCTGTGTCCAACCTGCTCTACGGTGAGGTCCTGGATATCCAGACCAGCCAGCTGACCATGGCTCAGGACGTCTACCTGAACTATGACCGCATCGTCACTTCCATCCCCGACCTGGCCGGTATGCCCCAGGTGGACTTCACCTTCCTGGGCATGAACATGGCAGAGATCCCCCACCTGATGTTCTGGCAGCAGGAGAACGTGATGATGGCCTTCGGCCTGTGGCTGATCCCCGTGGTCTCCGCTGTTCTGTCCGTGGTCTCCATGGTCCTGAACAACAAGATCAACGCCTACGTCATGGGCACCGAGAAGAAGAGCAGCGACCCCACCCAGAAGAGCATGATGGTCATGATGCCCCTCATGTCCCTGTGGATCTGCTTCACCCTGCCCGCAGCCCTGGGCCTGTACTGGATCTACAGCTCCCTGAGTGCCATGCTGTCCGAGTTTGCCAACATCCCCTTCCTGCGTAAGTTCCTGAAGACCGAGGCCGAAAAGAAGGTCCGCCGGGCCGAGGAACTCAAGGAAATGGAGCGCCAGGAGCGTGAGCGGAAGGCCGCTGCCAAGAAGAAGGCCCAGGAGGAGAACCGCCGCATCCAGATGGAGCGGAAGCTGAACAAGAACGTCTCCACTGCCAGCCGCGAAGGTCTGCGCACCTATGCCCGCGGCCGCACCTATGATCCCGACCGCTATCCCACCTTCCCCTACGAGGACCCCAACAAGCTCCTGCAGAAGAAGCGTGAGGAGATGGCCGCCGCCGCCGAAGCCAAGCAGGCAAAGAAGGGCGGCAAGAAGGATAAGGCCGCTGTGGCTGCCGCCGCCGCTGCCCCTGCCGTGGAAGAGACCCTGGAGAAGGTCACCCCCGTGGAGGCCGCTCCCGTTGACACCACCCCCGTCCACACCGAGCCCGCCCCTGAGGTGGAAGAGGGCTTTGTGGAGGAGTCCTTCCTGGAAGAGAACGAAGAAGCATAACAAGGAGAAGAACGCCTTATGTTAAAATGGATCGAAGCCACGGGCAGAAGCGAAGACGCTGCCATTCAGAACGCTCTGGCCCAGCTGGGTCTGGACCGTGACAGCGTTTCCGTGGAAGTCCTGGAGAGAGCCAAGAGCGGTATTCTGGGCTTTGGCAAATCTCCTGCTAAGGTGAAGGTCACCTACGAGGTACCCGATGAGGAGCCCGTGGTGGAAAAGGCCGCACCCGTTGCCCCTGTGGTGAAGGAGACCCCTGCCCCTGCACCCAAGGCAGAAGAAGCACCCGCCCCTGCTCCCGCCGTGGAGGAAGAGCCTGCTCCCCAGGCCGTTCCCGCCGCTGTGGTCACCAAGGGCATGGACCTGGACGAGCGCATCCGCACCTTCCTGTCCGGCCTGCTGGAGCACATGGGCGTGGAGGCTGAAGTGAACATTGCGCCCAAGGCAGAAAACGGCATCCTGGTGACCCTGGAAGGCCCCAAGCTGGGCGCTCTCATCGGCCACCGGGGCGAGACCCTGGACGCCATCCAGCAGCTGACCAACTACGCCGTCAACAAGGGCCGTACCCATCGGGTCCGCATCCACATTGACGCCGAGAACTATCGCGCCAAGCGGGAGGAATCCCTGAAGCGCCTGGCCAATAAAGTGGCTGCCAAGGTGGTCAAGTACCGCCGCAATATCACTCTGGAGCCCATGAACGCCTACGAGCGCCATGTGATCCACGAGACCCTGCAGGATTACCCCAACGTGATCACCTATTCCACGGGGACCGAGCCCAACCGCCGCACGGTGGTGGCCTTCTCCCGGGGCAAGCATGCATATTGATTGAATGAAAACG
>JAFVUT010000204.1 GCA_017502545.1 Ruminiclostridium sp. | reverse complement strand
CCCGTGCTGGTCTCCGGCACCGACGGCTGCGGCACCAAGGTGAAGCTGGCCATCCTCATGGACAAGCACGACACCATCGGCATCGATGCCGTGGCTATGTGCGTCAACGACATCATCTGCTGCGGCGCAAAGCCCCTGTTTTTCCTGGACTACATCGCCTGCGGCAAGAACATCCCCGAGAAGATCGCTGAGATCGTCAGCGGCGTGGCAGAGGGCTGCGTCCAGTCCGGTGCTGCCCTCATCGGCGGCGAGACTGCTGAGCACCCCGGCCTGATGCCCGTGGAAGACTACGACCTGGCAGGCTTTGCCGTGGGTATCGTGGACAAGAAGAAGATGGTGGACAACAAGCGCATGAAGGCCGGCGACGTGGTCATCGGTCTGGCCTCCACCGGCATCCACTCCAACGGCTTCTCTCTGTGCCGTAAGGTCTTTGACATCGACAATAACAACCCCGACCTGTATGTGGCCAAGGAAGAGCTGGGCGGCAAGACCATCGCCGAGGCTCTGCTGGTCCCCACCCGCATCTATGTCAAGAGCGTTCTGGCCCTGCTGGAGCAGGTGGATGTGAAGGGCATCAGCCACATCACCGGCGGCGGCTTCTACGAGAATATCCCCCGCTCCATCCCCGACGGTCTGTGTGCAAAGATCGACAAGAGCGCCGTGAAGGTCCTGCCCATCTTTGACCTGATCGCAAAGACCGGCAACGTGCCCGAACGCGATATGTTCAACACCTACAACATGGGCGTTGGCATGAGCATCGTGGTCCCCGCCGCTGAGGTGGAAAAGGCCATCCAGATCCTGGAGGCCAACGGTGAGACCGCCTATGTCATCGGCGAGATCGTCCAGGGCGAGGAAAAGGTGATCCTGTGATGAAAACCAAGATCGCCGTGATGGTCTCCGGCGGAGGAACCAATCTCCAGGCCCTGCTGGATGCCCAGAAGAGCGGCATCCTCACCGCCGGTGAGATCGTGCTGGTCATTGCCAGCAATGCCAAGGCCTACGCCATCACCCGTGCCGAGAAGGCCGGTGTCCCCGCTGTGGTATGCAGCCGCAAGGAGCTGGGCAGCCAGGAGGCCTTCGAGGCCGCCATCTCCCAGGCTCTGGCCGATCACGGCGTAGAGCTCATCGTCCTGGCAGGCTTCATGAGCATCCTCAGCGAGAACTTCACCAGCCAGTGGCCCCGCCGGATCCTGAATGTCCATCCCTCCCTGATCCCCTCCTTCTGCGGCCAGAGATTCTATGGCATGAAGGTCCACGAGGCAGCCCTGGAATACGGGGTGAAGGTCACCGGTGCCACCGTACATTTTGTCAACGAAGTGCCCGACGGAGGGGAGATCCTCCTCCAGAAGGCCGTTGATATCCTCCCCGGGGACACCCCCGAGGTCCTGCAGAAGCGTGTCATGGAGCAGGCGGAGTGGATCCTCCTGCCCCAGGCCACCCAAATGGTATCCGAAGAAATCGGGAAAGGGAAAGTCCAATGAACATTTATGAGAACTTAGACCTGGCTGCTCTGCTGGCCGGGAATCCTTACCCCGGCCGCGGTATCGTCATCGGCAAGACTGCTGACGGCACCAAGTCCGTGGTGGCATACTTCATCATGGGCCGCAGCGAGAACAGCCGCAACCGTGTCTTCATCCCCGAAGCAGACGGCATCCGCACCGAGGCTCACGACCCCGCCAAGCTGGCTGACCCCAGCCTGATCATCTACCACCCCGTCCGCCAGGTGGGCCGCGGCCTGATCGTCACCAACGGCGACCAGACCGACACCATCCGGGAGTTCCTGGAAAAGGGCCTGTCCTTTGAGCAGTCCCTGCGGACCCGGGAGTTCGAGCCCGACGGCCCCAACTGGACCCCCCGCATCTCCGGTCTGCTGTCCCCCGACGGCAGCTACAAGATGTCCATCCTGAAGAGTGCCGACGCCGAGGGTTCCGCCTGCGCCCGCTACTTCTACGAGTATCCCGGCCTGGCCGGTGTGGGTCACTTCATCCACACCT
>JAFVUT010000203.1 GCA_017502545.1 Ruminiclostridium sp. | reverse complement strand
CCTGCGCCGTTTTCCCCGAAGAGACCCACGATCTCACCCCGGGGGATGGACAGGGAGACATTCTCCACGGCATTCTTCTTGCCGGGATAGGATTTGGAAATGTTGTTCAGAGTCAGCATAGATAACACCTCTTATGTGAAGATCGCAGGAATGAAAAGGAGATACATGTGGCTTGCCAAACCCTGGAGCTGTTCCAGGATGGAGACCTCATTGGGTGTGATCAGCAAGTAAATTCCAAAAAACACCAAGGTCAGCAACAGGACGCACAGAGCGCAGAGACCAATGGTGATGAGGGGCAGGGCCAGGCAGCGGCGGGCCAGCTCCCAGCGGTCAGGTAGACGGCGCATGAGGTAGAGGGCTTCGCTTCCTTGACTGAATCCCCGGTAGTAGGAGATGGCCAGGATGACGGCGGCAAAGGATGTCAGAACAAAGCCAAAGAAGATGGAGACGTACAGGAGAGGAAAGATCGTCATGGCATAGAAGTCATCCATCCGGGTATCCGGAAAAACCTGAACGTAGCTGTGATATTGTTGCCAGCCAATATACATTCGGAAGGCAAACCCCATTAAACTGAGGATCAACGAGAGGAGCAGGCCGGTATAGATGCGGTCTGCGTGCTTTTCTCCGTCTACGCCGGGCGGGACCAGTTGGTGCAGTTTCCATTTTTTCATGGGGAAGACCTCCTTTCGCAGGTCAGATCAAGAAGGGAAGTACGATATGGAGGAAACCTCCCAGAAACGAAGATGGACGGGCAGGATCAGGTATTGCAGGGAGTCCCGAAAGACCTCCCACTGGCCGGGTTGGAGGCATTGCTCCGGGGTGGCGTGGAGGTAGAGGACGTAGAACAGGCCCATGAGGACCGGGATGAGGACCAGCCCTGCCAGGGTGGCAGCCAGGGGGAGGGCCAGGCACCGACGGTGGTACTCCCACTTGTCCGGCAGACGGCGCATCAGGTAGTAGCTCTTGCTGCCGTTCCGGAAGCCGCTGTAGTTGTAGGCGGCCAGAATGGCGGCCCCCAGAAAGAGGAGGGAGAACCCCGTAAACACCGGGGCAGAGTACCAGCTATAGACCGGGTCATTGCCGCAGATGAGGTGACCGAAGTATTTCATCTTGGCCCCCTCCAGCAGGGGGCTTTCCCCAATGTGCCCGGCGTACAGGGCTTCCACAGCGTGGTTCAGCAGAGACTGAAAGCGGGCGTAGCTGGCCAGGGCGCAGAGGACCAGGCCAACGATCAGCCCTGACAGATGGGCGGAGAGGTCCGCCCAGGGGGGAACCAGGTCACGAAGTTTCTTCTTCATGGTCCCACTCCTTTCCCATGGTAAAGGCGTTGAACAGGACGGCGGCGGTGACCGCCAGGGAGAGCAGACTGTAGACCACGTCCAGGCCCAGGTTCCCCATGGGGCACCGGAAGAAGGCCCCGGAGGCGCCGATGAGGAAGAAAATGCCCACGGCCTTTTCCTTCTGCCGCAGCTGGGCAGAGCCTGCGGCGGCGGTGAAGCCCACGGCCACGCACCAGATCAGGTTCCGAACCCAGCGGCTCACCTCCTCGGTGGGGAGGAAGGAGTGGAGAAGATCGTTCTGCCAAGTGGCCAGGAAGATGGTCTGGGGGCCCAGATGGCCGCCCATGGCCCCGTACATCCGGCACAGGCCCAGCAGGACCAGGGCTTCGGCGGCCCAGAAGAGGAGGATGGTGAGGGAATTGCTGATCCCCTGGCAGAGGATGACCTCTTTTGGGGGAATGGCCAGACGATCCAGCAGGTAATCGGTGCGGCCCTTGCCCCTGCCGGTGGTGGCCCCCAGAAGAAGGCCCACGATGACGGCGAAGGTCAGGAGGACCACCACCCAGAGATAGGTTTCCACGGAACCCAGGCAGGACTCCAGACTGTTCCGGGCGGGGGCGGG
>JAFVUT010000202.1 GCA_017502545.1 Ruminiclostridium sp. | reverse complement strand
TTGAAAGATTAGAGCAAAGCGTCTACAAAGCCTTCTGCTTCAAAGGGCATCAGATCGTCGGCCTTTTCGCCTACGCCCACGAACTTCACGGGGATCTGCAGGGCATCCGCCACCGCGATGACGATGCCGCCCTTGGCGGTGCCGTCCAGCTTGGTCAGGACGATGCCGGTGATGCCGGCGCTCTCCCCAAACTGCTTGGCCTGGATGAGGCCGTTCTGGCCGGTGGTGGCATCCAGCACCAGCAGGACCTCCTTGGAGGATGTGGTGCCCTCCCGGTCGATGACCCGGCTGATCTTGTTCAGCTCGTTCATCAGGTTCTGCTTGTTGTGGAGGCGGCCGGCGGTGTCCACCAGGACCACGTCAGACTTTCTGGCCCGGGCGGCGTTCATGGCGTCGAAGACCACGGCGGCAGGGTCGGAGCCCTCCCCGTGCTTGATGATGTCCACCTTGGCCCGGTCGGCCCAGATGGTGAGCTGGTCGGCGGCGGCAGCACGGAAGGTGTCACCGGCGGCCAGCAGGACCCGGTTGCCCTCCTTCTTCAGGACATTGGCCAGCTTACCGATGGTGGTGGTCTTGCCCACGCCGTTGACCCCGATCATCAGGATGACGGCGGGCTTGTCCTCCAGGTGCAGGGTGGTGTCGCCCACGTCCAGCATCTCCACCAGGATCTCCCGCAGGCAGGCCTTGACCTCCTCGGGGTCCTTGAGCTTGCGCTCCTTGACCCGGTCACGGAGCTCCTCCACGGCCTCCATGGTGGTGTCCATGCCCATGTCGGAGAGGATGAGGTTCTCTTCCAGTTCCTCGAAGAAATCCTCGTCCACGGAGAACAGGCCGGAGAAAATGTTTAACTTTTTAATTTTATCGAAGAGTCCCATAGGGGGTGTCCTCCTGTCGTTATGGTTTCGGCGCAGTCTGAAGGAGTTCCTCCGCCTGCTTCAGGTCCAGCTTTAAGATCTTGCTGACCCCCTGGCGTTCCATGGTGACGCCGTAGAGCAGGTCGGCGGCCTCCATGGTCTCCCGCCGGTGGGTGATAAAAATAAACTGGGTACCCTGGCCCATGGCCCGCAGATAGCGGATGAACCGGGCCCCGTTGGACTCGTCCAGAGCCGCCTCGATCTCGTCCATCACGCAGAAGGGGGTGGGATGGACCTGAAGGATGGCAAAATACAGGGCAATGGCAACCAGAGCCCGCTCGCCGCCGGAAAGGAGGCTGATGGTCCGCAGGGTCTTGCCCGGGGGCTGGACCCGGATGTCGATGCCGCAGGTGAGGACCTCCTTCTCGTCCTCCAGGGCCAGAGACCCCTGCCCGCCTCCGAAGAGGTCGGTGAAGGTCTGGGAAAAGGCGGCCTGGATGCGGGTAAACTCCCGGAGGAAGACCTCCCGCATCTCTTCCGTGATACCCTGGATGATGCCCTCCAGCTCCCGCTGGGCGGTCTCCACGTCGGTCTTCTGGTCGGTTAAGTAGTGGTAGCGCTCCTCCACCCGCTGGAACTCCTCCACAGCCCCCAGGTTCACAGGACCCAGGCGGCGGATGGCCTCCCGGAGCTGGCCCGCCTGGCGGGCGGCCTGGGAGAGGTTGGAGATCTTCTGGCGGATGGTCTGGGCCCCCTGGTGGGTGACCTGGTAGGTGTCCCAGAGCTTGTCCAGGAGGCGGTTTTCCTCCATGGAGGCCTGAAGACGCTTCTGCTCCAGGCTGGCGGTCTCCCGCTGGAGCCGGAGCTGATCTTCGTTTTTGGCACGGGCCTGACGGTCGGCCAGGATGCGCTCCCGGTCCAGGCGGAGCTTTTCCCCGTTGGCCTTGCTCAGTGCGGCAGACAGGTCTGCCCTTGTCTGGGCCAGGGCGGTCTCCTGGTCCTGCCACTGGGCGATCTCCCGCTCCAGGCTCTCGTTCTCCCGGTCATAGCCGGTGATGAGGGCCTCCTGGTGGTCCCGGTCGGCCTGGGCGCTGGTCCGCTGACGGTCCAGCTGATCCAGCAGAGGTCCAAAGGCCCGGATCTCGGCCTGAAGGGCGGCCAGCTTTTCCCGCAGGGCAGGGACCTGGCCGTCTCCGGCCAGGGCTTGCCAATCCTGACGGGCCTCCACCTCCAGGACAGCCTGTCGGGTGGCCTCCCGGGCCTCTTCCAGGGCGGTCTGACCCCGGGAAAGGGCCTCCCGGGCCTGGGCCAGTTTCTCCTTCAAGGCATCTTCCTCAGCCCCTCGGGTGAGGATGCCCCCTTTGCGGGCCACGGAGCCGCCGGTCATGGAGCCCCCGGGACGGAGAATTTCGCCCTCTAGGGTGACCACCGGGAAGCGGTAGTTTCGCCGTTTGGCGATGGCCACGGCATGGTCCAGGGTATCTGCCACCACCGTCCGGCCCAGCAGACTCTGGGAGGCTAAGCGGCAGGTGTCGTCACAGTCCACCAGGTCGGCGGCCACCGCCAGGAAACCCGGTTCCCGGTCCAGGCCATCCTCCCGGAGGAGGCTGGGCCGCAGGGCGGTCAGAGGCAGGCAGGTCACCCGACCCCCATCCTGTTTCTTCAGATAACGAAGGACGGCCTTACCGGCCTCCTCGTGTTCCACAATGAGATTCTGCATGGCACCGCCCAGGGCGGTCTCCAGGGCCACGGTGTACCGGGCAGGGACCCGGAAGAGCTCGCCCACGGGACCCAAGACCCCGGTGAGATACCCCCGGCGGACCTGGCCCATGGCGGTCTTCACGCCTTTGTTGTAGCCCTCGTAGTGGTGGGCCATTTCGGCCAGGAGTCTGGCCCGGTCGGCCAGCCGGCTCTCGGCCATGCGCAGGTCCATCCAGGCCTCTTCCGCCCGTTTCTCCCGGGCACGGCACTGGTTCAGAGTGTCCTGACTCTGGCGGAGGGCGGTCTGCCGGGCGGCTTTGGCCTCCTCCTGACGGGCCAGGGCCTGGTCCAGGTCCTGGCGGCAGGTCTCCTCCTGGGTTTTCAGGTCAGCAAGGCGGGCCTCCTGGCGGCGGATGTCCTCCTCCAGGCCAGTCTGCCGGGCCTGCTTTTCGGCCAGCTCCCCCCGGATGCGCCGGGCGCTGGCCTCGTTATTCTGGATGCGCCCCCGGAGCAGAGCAGCTTTCTGCTCTCCGGTGCGCCATTGGTTGTTCAGGTCATCCAGGCGGGCCCGCAGGGTCTCCCCCTGGGCCTCCTGGTCCCGGAGCTGGAGGAGAAGCTCCTCCGACCGGGCATAGAGTTCGTCGGCCTCTCTGGTGCAGGCCGCTAAGTCCCCCTGGGCGGTCTCATGGTCACGCCGGAGCTTGTCCCCCCTGGCCCGCTGGTCATCCAGCTGGTCGGCCCAAAGGGAGATCTCCAGCACCCGCAGTTCCTCCTTCAGGGCCAGGTACTGCCGGGCGGTCTCCGCCTGGGCTTTCAGGGGCTCCCGCTGGAGGTCCAGCTCTTCCAGCTTGTCGGCGATGCGCAGGAGATTTTCCTGGGTGCGCTCCAGCTTTCGCTGGGTCTCCTCCTTCTGGTGGCGGCAGTGGGAGATGCCGGCGGCCTCCTCAAAGATCTCCCGCCGCTGGGTGCTCTTGGCGGACAGGATCTCGTCGATCTTGCCCTGGCCGATGAGGGCGTAGCCCTCCTGGCCCAGACCGGTGTCCATGAAGAGCTCGTTCACATCCCGCAGGCGGACCTGTTTGTTGTCCAGGTAGTATTCGCTCTCCCCGGACCGGTAGTACCGGCGGGTGACAGTGACCTCCTCCCTGCCCTGGGGCAGGATCTCCCCGCAGCCCTCCAGAGTCAGGGACACCTGGGCAAAGCCCTGGCGTTTCCTCCCCTGGGTACCGCCGAAGATCACGTCCTCCATCCTGCCCCCTCGGAGCTGACGGACGGACTGCTCTCCCAAGACCCAGCGGATGGCGTCGGAGATGTTGGACTTGCCGCTGCCGTTGGGTCCCACGATGGCGGTGAGAGGGTGGTCAAAGGAGAGTACAGTCTTGTCGGGAAAGGACTTGAATCCCTGTAATTCCAGTGCTTTCAGCCGCAAGGCGCTCTCCCCCTTTTAACAGATTATAATTCATTTTATTATAGCAACTTCTCAGGTGATTTGCAACGGGGAATTGTGGGGAACCCTATTATAAATAGAAAACCAGCCCTGTACATACCGTACAAGGCTGGTCAAAATCAAGGATTCAACTGGTCGATCTCTTTTTGCAGGTCCACCAGGAACTCTGCGGCAGGGATGCCGTCCATCTGGGTGTGATGGAACTGGAAGGATATGGGCAGGGTGGTCTTTCGCCATCCTCTGCGGTATCGTCCCCAGATCAGGAAGGGGTTGTTATAGATCCCCGCATAGATGTTCACGGCACCGTCGATCTCGTGGTCGGCCAGAACAGAGGTACCAATGACCATGGCCCCTTCGCTCAGGTCGTGGGGCTGGGCGGTCTCCCGGACCCGACCGGTCAGGGTCTGATAGTCCCGGCGGAACTGCTCAAAATCATCGGCTACAGGGATATCGCAGGTCTGAATACCGTCCTCTTTGGTCTTTACCACCACACTCACCGCTAGACGGTCATATTCCATCAGCTTGTCTCCTACGGGCAGAAGGAAGAAGTCCTCCCTCCTGGATGCCGCCCGGCCGATGCACCAGCACAGGAGCATATTGAAAGGGTATCCTTTCTTGCTGCGGAGTCTCACTAACTTCGTCACATCCAGAGTTTTGAAGAGGGTCACCATGGGCATGGGAGCTTTCATCCAGAGGGCGAAGGCCTCGGCCCGCTTGGTCTCCCTTGGGTCAACTTCCCGAACCATGGTTTAAGCTCCGAACATGGTCTGGGCGTAGTGGACGGTGTCCATGGCATCGGGGGCGTAGTGGTCCGCACCGATGCTGTCGGCGTAGTCCTGGGTGATGACGGCGCCGCCCACGACGACCTTGCAGTCCAGACCCGCCTCCTTCACCTGGCGGATGGTCTCTGCCATGGCGGGGGCGGTGGTGGTCATGAGGGCGGAAAGTCCAATGACGGGGATCTTTCTCTCCCGGGCGGTGGCCACGATGGTCTCGGGGGCCACGTCCTTGCCCAGGTCCAGAACCCGGAAGCGGTAGCTCTCCAGGAGGACCTTCACGATGTTCTTGCCGATGTCGTGGATGTCACCCTTGACGGTAGCCAGAAGGATCTGGGGTTCTCCGGCCGTCTCGGCGGCGGGAAGGTAGTCCTTCAGGACGGCGAAGGCCTCCTTGGCTGCCTCGGCGCTCATGAGGAGCTGGGGCAGGAAGAGGGTGCCCTTCTCAAAGCCCTTGCCCACCTCATCCAGGGCGGGGACCAACTCCCCGTTGATGATGTCCAGGATGGCCTTGCCGCTGTCAGCCAGGGTCTTGGCCTGGGCGGCGGACTTCTCCTTCAGGCCCTTGCACACCATCTGGCAGAGGGTCATGTCCCCGGTGTCGGCAGCTGCCTTGGGGGAAGCAGAGGGGGCGGGGGAAGCCGCCGCGGGGGCGGTGGTGTTCTGGAAGGTCTCCATGTAGTCCTGGCACTGGTCATCCAGACCGGCCAGGGCACGGTAGGACTTAAAGGCTCCCATCATGGGCTCACTGAGGGGGTTGATGATGGAGTCGTCCAGGCCGCTCAGGAGGGCCTGGGTGAAGAAGCTCTCGTTGAGGAGCTCACGTCTGGGCAGGCCAAAGGACACGTTGGACACGCCCAGGGCGGTCTTGAGGCCCAGCTCGGACTTGGCCCGGTGGATGGTCTCCAGGGTGACACGGGCGTTATCCTTCCCGGCAGAGACCGGCATGGTCAGGCCGTCCACCAGCAGGTCCCGGCGGGGGATGCCCAGGGCTTCGGCCCGGTCCAGGATCTTTTTGGCGATGGCCAGACGGCCCTCGGCCGTTTCGGGGATGCCCTCGTCGTCCAGGCACAGGCAAACCAGACCGCCGCCGT
>JAFVUT010000201.1 GCA_017502545.1 Ruminiclostridium sp. | reverse complement strand
TGTCTTACAGCATTTCAGCCTTTGTACAGGAAAATGTCTGGAATGCGCTCCTGTTGTTTGGGCCAACCTGTGTGCTGACCTTGCCGGTGTTGTTTTTGATCAGCTCAGATGTTTTGCTTCGATAAGCCGGAGAACAAACAGGTGAAAAACCGGCTCTGATCTTGGCCTGTTTCCTGGCGCTGTTCCTTTGCATCCTGTTGGAAGCAGCTGTGATCCCTGATCTGCTGAGATAAAAAGATATCGCTTGCTTTTTGCGCAGGCAGGGGATATAATAGAACCATCTTTAACAGCTTCCCAAGAGGGGAGCTTGTTTTCCACGTAACAACTTCGCATAATGTAGATTTTGCGAAGTTGGAACAGTGAAAAAGAAAGGAAATCACTTATGGCTGACTATTGGCTGGAAGCCCCTCCTGTGCTGCAGGAGTTTCTCAATTATCACGAATCCATCCTTTCCCATTCTGCAAAAACGGTGGATGAATATTTTCTGGACCTCCGGGCTTTCTTCCGGTACCTGAAGCTGCGCCGAGCTCCCAGGTCCTATCAGGATATCCCGTTTCAGGAGATCGACATTCAGGATGTGGACCTGGACTTTGTATCTCAGGTCCAGCTTTCGGATATCTACGGTTTCCTGACCTTTCTGTCCGGTGGTGCTCAGTCCGGTAAGGCGGAATCCTCCACCCGTGCCAGAAAGTGCGCAGCCATCCGGTCCTTCTACAACTACCTGTGTGTCCACGCCCGACAAATGGAATCCAATCCCACCCAGGCCTTAAACAACCCCAAGTTGCGGAAAACCCTGCCCAGGTATCTGACCCTGACTGAGAGTCTCCGGCTGCTGGAAGCGGTTTCCGGCCCCCATGAGATCCGTGACTACTGCATCCTGACCCTCTTTCTGAACTGCGGGTTCCGTGTGGGTGAACTGGTGGGGCTGAATGTGCAGGATATTCGGGATGATACGATTCGGGTCCTGGGCAAGGGAAACAAGGAGCGGCAGCTTTATCTGAACGAAGCCTGCCTGGGAGCCATTCAGGAATACCTGGCCGTTCGACCGGAGCCTAAGGATGATCCCCGTCACCGGGATGCCCTTTTTGTCTCCCGCAATAAGACCCGGCTCACCACCCGTTCGGTGGAAAACATCGTCCAGAAGGCTGTCACCCAGGCCGGACTGGACCCCAAGTATTCCCCTCATAAACTACGCCACACAGCAGCCACTCTAATGCTCAACAATGGCGTGGATATCCGAACCCTCCAGGATGTGCTGGGCCATGAAAATCTCGGTACCACCCAGATCTACACCCACATCTCTGACGCCAACATGAAAATGGCAGTGGATGCCAATCCCCTGGCCAAGGTAAAAAAGAATGAAGAATGAGTACACCCCACCAAAAGGATCATATTCCTATTGGCGGGGTGGTTTTTATTCAGGTTTGATTTTTTCCAGGAATTCTTCCAGGCTCAGGACCGGGATCCCCAGTTCCTGGGCTTTGGTGAGCTTGCTGCCGGCAGCTTCTCCGGCCAGCAGGAAGGTTGTTTTCTTGGATACACTTCCCGTCACCTTGCCGCCGTTCTGCTTCACCAGGTCGGCAGCCTCTTCCCTGCTCATCCCTTCCAGCGTACCGGTGATGACCACGGTCTGACCGGACAGGGGCAGCCCTTCCGTCTGCTGAAGGATGATCTCCTGGGCCATATTCACCCCGGCTTCCTTCAGCTTTTGGATCACCTTCTGGTTCCGCTCCTGGCGGAAATAGGTGTAAACACAGTGGGCAGAGATGGGACCAATGTCGTCAATGGCAGTCATTTCCTCTTCTGTGGCCGCTGACAGGGCATCGAAGGAACCAAAGTGGTTCATGAGCGCCTGGGCAGCAGACTTGCCCACGTTGGAGATTCCCAGACCGGTCAGCAGTCTGGCGGGGGGATTCCCTTTTGCCTTTTCAATGACACCCAGGAGCTTATCGGTGTTCTTTTCCTTACCGATGATCCCCTTTTCAATGAGTTCCTCCCGGTGCTCATGGAGGGTAAAGATATCAGCCACGTCGGAGAGATATCCCTCCTGGATGAGATCGTGGACATAGACCGCGCCAAACCCCTTGATATCCATGGCATCCCGGGCCACAAAGTGGCCGATGAGCCGTTCCAGCTGGGCAGGACAACTCAGATTCACACATTTGATATCGGCGGTATCTTCTCGAACAGCAGGCTCCCCGCAAACGGGACAAACCATAGGGATCTGGAAAACCGCTGCCCCTTCGGGCTGTTTTTCAGAAACTACTCCCACGCACTTGGGGATGACCTCACCGGACTTCTCAATGAGCAGCGTGGAGCCCAGGCAAATGCCCAGATTGGTGATATAGTCCTGGTTGTGGAGGGTACAGCGGGAAACGGTAGTACCGCACAGGCGGACGGGTTCAAAGATGGCGGTGGGAGTGATCTTACCCGTCCGGCCCACAGAGAGTTCGATCTCCAAAAGTTTGGATTCTTTCCGCTCCGGGGGATATTTGTAGGCCACTTGATACCCGGCATTTTTTGCAGTGTCTTTTAGCTGGCTGCGGGCGTTCAGCTCGTTGACCTTCACCACAGCACCGTCAATGTCATAAGGCAGACTGCCTCGCATCTCACCAATGACCTCAATGGCTTTCCAGACCTCTTCCCGGTCTTTGCACACCCAGTAATGGCCTATGACGGTGACTCCGCACTCCTTCAGGAAGGTATAGGCTTCCTCGTGGGTGTCCAGGTCCATGCCACGGATATCCTGAATGTTGAATACAAAGAAGGACAGGTCCCGCTCCTTGGTGATGGAGGCATCCAGCTGACGCAGTGTACCGGCGGCACAATTTCGGGGATTGGCAAAGGTCTTCTTACCCAAAAGCTCTTGTCGCTCATTCACAGCATCAAAGGCTGCATTGGTCATGTAGACCTCCCCCCGGACCTCCAGGTATTCCAGCTTTTTCTTGAGCTTTACCGCCACATCCTTAATGACCTTGGCATTGGCAGTAACATCCTCGCCAAAATTACGACCATCGCCACGAGTCAAAGCTGTGACCAGCTTTCCGTTCTCATAGCGAAGAGACATGGAGAGACCATCGATCTTGGTCTCCACCAGGAAGGTAGTATCCTCTCCCAGTTTTTCCTGACA
This sequence comes from Ruminiclostridium sp., assembly GCA_017502545.1. Taxonomy (GTDB): domain Bacteria; phylum Bacillota; class Clostridia; order Oscillospirales; family Oscillospiraceae; genus Evtepia. Next base: position 1,228 of record JAFVUT010000201.1, on the reverse strand, counting down.
GTCGGTCACAAAGTGATCCACCTCTTCCCTGCTGAACAGATCCTGCATGGAGAGCATGGGGATGCGATGGGCCACCAGGACTCCGGCAGCCCGTTTGGCAGTGCCGCCCACTTTTTGCGTGGGGGAATCCGGGTGGATGAGATCAGGATGCTCTGCCTCAATGGACTTCAGTTCCTGCATCAGGATGTCATATTCTGCATCAGAGATGGCAGGGGCATCCTGATCGTAGTAGAGGTCACTGTAATGGTTCAGCTGGGTGCGCAGTTCTTCTGCACGCTTGGCCATATCCATGGTAGTTCCTCCTCTCCCCTTTTGATTATTTGCGCAGCAGTTCTTCGGCGGCCAGGAGGATGCCCAGCTTGCCGGATTCGTAGGTCAGACCGCCCTGCATATACACCGTGTAGGGCGGGCGCATGGGGGCATCGGCAGACAGCTCAATGGATGCGCCCTGGATGAAGGCCCCGGCTGCCATGATAACGGGACAGTCATACCCGGGCATGGCCCAGGGACCAGGGGTCACGAAGGAGTCAACGGGGGCACCGAATTGGATACCCTTGCAGAACTTTTCCACGGCCTCAGGCTTTTCCATATGGATCATCTGGATGATATCGTGCCGGATATCGGTGGACAGAGGATCGGTGCGATAGCCAAGCAGCTCCATGACCTTGGCGGCAAACACAGCCGTCTTGGTGGCCTGAGCCACAGTGTGGGGAGCCATGAACAGGCCCTGGTACAGAGCACGGTTGTTGCCCAGGGTAGCACCGCATTCACGGCCGATACCGGGAACGGTCATACGATAGGCCGTGCTCTCCACCAGGTCTCGGCGACCGGCCACATATCCGCCCATGGGGGCCAGACCACCGCCGGGGTTCTTGATGAGGGAGCCCATGATCAGATCAGCACCCACCTGGGAGGGCTCAATGGTCTCCACGAACTCGCCGTAGCAGTTGTCCACCAGAACATTGACGGTAGGATTCACGGAACGGATGGCCGTGATGATCTCGCCGATCTTCTCCACGGACAGGGATGCTCGGGTGGCATAGCCCCGGGAACGCTGAATGAGGACAGCCTTGATGCGGGGATCCTGGACGGCCTGAACGATGCCGGGAATGTCGGGAGTATCCTCGGCCGTCACATCCACCTGACGGTACTCCACACCAAACTCCCGGAGAGAGCCGTTGCCGTCGCCGGTGATGCCAATGACACCCTGGAGGGTATCGTAAGGAGC
>JAFVUT010000200.1 GCA_017502545.1 Ruminiclostridium sp. | reverse complement strand
GAGAAGGAGACCGTGGGTACCGACGTCATCATGCACATCAAGGAGAACAGCGAGGAGGCCGAGTACAGCGAGTACCTGCGCCCCTACTTCCTGTCCACCCTCATCCAGAAGTACTCCGACTACATCCGCTACCCCATCCGCATGGAGATGGAGCGCAGTCGCATGAAGGAAAAGCCCGCCGATGCCGGTGAGGACTACAAGCCCGAGTACGAGATGGTCAAGGAGTGGGAGACCATCAACTCCATGGTGCCCATCTGGCAGAAGCCCAAGAGCCAGGTCACCGAGGAGGACAAGAACTCCTTCTACAAGACCAAGTTCGGCGACTGGCAGGACCCCCTCATGTCCTTCCAGGTGGCCGCCGAAGGCAACATCGAGTACAAGGCCCTGCTGTATATCCCCAGCCAGGTGCCCATGAACTTCTTCACCACCGAGTTCAAGAAGGGCCTGCAGCTCTACTCCTCCGGCGTCATGATCATGGACCGCTGCCCCGACCTGCTGCCCGACCACTTCAGCTTCGTCCAGGGCATCGTGGACACCCCCGACGTCTCCCTGAACATCTCCCGTGAGATGCTCCAGCACGACCGCCAGCTGAAGGTCATCGCCAACAACATCGAGAAGAAGATCAAGAATGAGCTGGTGAAGCTCATGAAGGACGACCGGGAGAAGTATGAGAAGTTCTGGAATGCCTTCGGCATGAGCTTCAAGTATGCCCTCATGAACTCCTACGGCGAGGCCCGTGACGCCATCCGTGACCTGATGCTCTTCTGGTCCTCCAAGGAGAACAAGTTAGTATCTCTGAAGGAGTACGTGGAGCGTATGCCCGCCTCCCAGGAGAAGATCTACTACGTCTGCGGCGACAGCGTGGAGAACGCCTCCAAGATGCCCCAGGCCGAGCGTGTCCTGAAGGCCGGCTTCGAGGTCCTGTACCTGACCGTCTCCGAGGACGAGATCGTCCTGCAGATGCTGGAGAACGCCGAGGGCAAGCCCTTCGTGTCCGTGGCCAGCGAGGATGCCCTGCCCGTCACCGATGCCGAGAAGGCCACCGCCGAGCAGGCTGAGAAGGACAACAAGGAGGTCCTGGACTTCGTCCAGGAGACCCTGAAGGACCATGTGGCCAAGGTCCGCGTGTCCACCATCCTCCAGAGCGGCTCCGTCTGCCTGACCGCAGAAGGCCCCATCTCCCTGGAGATGGAGAAGTACTTCCACAAGATGCGTGGTGACTACCCCATGAAGGCCGACCGTGTCCTGGAGCTCAACCCCAACTCCTCCGCCTTCCAGGCTCTGTGCGCTGCCTACGAGAGCGACAAGGAGCTGGCCGCCACCTATGCCGAGGTCCTGTACAACCAGGCCCTCATCATTGCCGACCTGCCTGTTCCCGACCCCGCCCGCTACGCCGAGCTGGTCTGCAGCCTGATGAAGTAAAAACGAACGCCCGTTCGCTGTGTTCAGCGAGCGGGCGTTTTGCGTTTGAAGAAAACTTGGCTCCCCCTCTGGGGGAGCTGGCGCCGAAGGCGACTGAGAGGGCGGATCACTACCGCTATTCTGATCTGCTGCAGCTTTGCCCTCTCCGTCTTCGGGCTTAGCCCGAATCCACCTCTCCCAAAGGGAGAGGCAAGGCGGGGGGAGGAAACCTGCAGGGGCGGTCTGTGACCGCTCGGGGGTCTTACATCCCCAGTTTTTCCCGGATGTAAACCCCTACCTGGTCCTTCTGCAGGCCCAGGACGAAGGAGAGTTCGTTCTCGATGAGACCCTCTGCCCGGCGGAGAACGGCTTCGTCCGAGGCGGCCAGCCTCTTGCCCTGGGCGGTGAGGGCCTGCCCCTTCCGGTAAATGCAGGTCACCAATCCCAGAAGCTCCTTCAGCTCGCAGGCCTTCAGGATGGACTGGAAGGAGGCGATCCGGAGTTTTCGGTCGTCGATCCAGGGCTTCTCCTCCTGCCCGGCGGCCAGGATCATGGCATCTGCATCCTCCTGGGTGGGGAGCCTCTTCATCCTGGCCAGCAGGACGGGATTGGTGGTGGGCACGAAGATGGTGGAGCCTGGGTCGGCCAGGGGCTTGAGGATGTAAAAGGTCTTGGGTTCTCCCTTTCCGGCAGGGGCCTCCTGCCGGATGTCGTCGATGCGGCAGATGCCGCTGGAGGAGTAGCTGACATAATCGCCTGTCTGGAATGTTTCTGCCATGATCGGCCTCCTTCCGGAATAGAAAAGGGGCCTGACAGCTCGGTCCTGTCAGGCCATGTGGTTTCCTCTATGATACCAAACTCCAGGGGATTTTTCCAAGGCAGTTTTGCCCAAAGAATCCCGGGCTGTTTTCGGTGAAGCCGCCCAAACCCGTGGAGGTTGGAAGCATCTGCCAGGGATTTCCGGTTGACAAAAATTTTCTATACTACTATAATGAACTAAGCCCCTTTCCCAGGGGCTTACTTATGTTGGAAAAAAGTGAGGTGGAACCAATGGACGCAGGCGGTAGTAACGGCACTATGGCAGGCCGAAAACATCAGCGGACGGATGAGCCGCCCTTGTGGGTGTCCATTCGGTCCATGGAATAAACGGCCAAGGCTTGTGTCTTACTTCTTGCTGGGAAACTGGGCGCGTGGTAGGCGTCCTGAAACGAAAAAAGCTGGGAGGAGATGCCAATGGCAGACAGAGACAGAATCATCGTGACTTTGGGGGAGACCCTGGCCGCCCTGGTGGAGGCCAAAAAGTACACGACCCTGCGGGACATCCTCGTGACCATGAACGCCACAGATATTGCGGTGATCTTCGAGGATCTGCCCGAAACCAAGCTCCCCCTGCTGTTCCGGCTTTTGCCCAAGGAACTGGCAGCGGAGACCTTTGTTGAAATGGAACCGGAGGCCCAGGAACTTCTGATCCAGGGTTTCTCCGATAACGAACTGAAAGAAGTCGTCGACGAGCTCTACGTGGACGACGCCGTCGACCTGGTGGAGGAGATGCCGGCCAATGTGGTCAAGCGCATCCTGAAGCAGGCCGACCCCGAAATGCGCAAGATGATCAACGAGATCCTCAAGTACCCTGAGGACAGCGCCGGCAGCATCATGACCACGGAGTATGTGAGCCTCCGCCCCATCATGACCGCCGAAGAGGCCATCAAGCGCATCCGACGGACCGGTGTGGACAAGGAGACCATCTACACCTGCTACGTCACCGACAACAACCGCAAACTGGTGGGTATGGTCACCCTCCGCACCCTGCTGCTGGCAGAGGAGGACGACCGGGTGGAGGACATCATGGAGGACAACGTCATCTCCGTGAGCACCCTGGAAGACCAGGAGAGCGTGGTCCAGATGATGGCCAAGTACGACTGGGCCGCCATCCCCGTGGTGGACCAGGAGACCCGCCTGGTGGGCATCGTCACCATCGACGACGCCATCGACGTCCTCCAGGAAGAGACTACCGAGGACTTTGAGCTCCTGGCCGGTATGACCCCTTCGGACAAGCCCTATCTGCGCACCGGCGTCTTCGAGACCTGGAAGTCCCGTGTCCCGTGGCTCCTCATCCTGATGCTCTCGGCCACCCTGACCAGCATGGTCCTCACAGGCTTTGAGAGCTCCCTGGCGGCCTGCTCCGCCCTCATCGCCTTCATCCCCATGCTGACCGGTACCGGCGGCAACAGCGGCACCCAGTCCTCCGTGGCGGTCATCCGTGCCCTGTCCCTGGGCGAGGTGGAGTTTACCGACACCGTCCGGGTCATCTGGAAGGAGATCCGTGTGGGTGTCCTCTGCGGCGTCACCCTGGCGGCCTGCAACTTCGTCAAGCTCCTGGTGGTGGACCGGATGCTCCTGGGCAACGAGGGCGTGACCCCTCTGGTGGCAGGCGTCATCTGCCTGACCATGGTCCTCACCGTTCTGTGCGCCAAGACTGTGGGCTGCGTGCTGCCCCTGCTGGCAGAGAAGATCCATCTGGACCCTGCCGTCATGGCCAGCCCCTTCATTTCCACCGTGGTGGACGTGACCACCCTGCTCCTGTATTTCCAGGTGGCAAAACTCATGCTTGGGATCTAAGAAAATCTCCCCCGAATCACTTTGAGAAAGGTGATTCGGAGGAGATTTTTTGCTGTCCCGGAAAGGGATTCAAATTGTCCCGAAGGGACACCGCAACTTCTTCACTATTACTTATTACCTGTTACCTGCTGATGCGGCAGCATCAGCCCTTATAGGCTTTGCCGGTCATCTCCTGGGCATCGATGCGCAGGAGGGCGGTCTTGTCAAAGAGCTTGTCGATCATCTTGAAGCCGATCTCCTCGTAGCCGGGGTGCTTCTGGGTGACGAAGGCCTCCAGGGCGGTGCGCTTTTCGGCGGGATCGGACACGATGGCCACATCGCCGGTGATGATCACGCTTTCGAAGGCGGCGGTGATCTTGTGGGGGATGATCCGGGCGGAGACGATAACGGAGAAGCAGCACTTTTTGCTCTTTTCCAGGCACTCCATCTTGTAGCCGTAGGGGGCGGAGTGGAGGTAGACGGTGTCATTCACCACGATGTAGTTGATGGGGACGGCGTAGGGGTAGCCGTCGTCACCGTTGACGGACAGGGTGCCGTGGTCGCCCTTCTTCAGGATGGCCAGGGTATCTTCGGGGGAGAGCTGGCGGTCGGCCTTGTGCATGGGATGCTTGTTCATAGGGGGAACCTCCTTGTTTGTTTTCTGATGGCTCCATTGTAGCAGGGTAGAAATTTCTGGAATGTTGCAGTTGCATCATCGTGAAAAATAAATTACACTATAGGAAAGGTGGTGACCGAAATGGATGTGAACAAACTGGTGGTTGAGTGCCCTCTCTTTCGACAGATCGATCCAGAGGACCTGGCGGCCATGCTCAAGTGCCTCTCGGCCCGGGAGATCACGGCCCTGCGGGGGGAGTTCATCCGGACCATGTCCGGGGGCAAGCCCCTCATGGGGGTGGTGCTGGAGGGCTCTGTGGAGATGATCAGCGAGGACTATTTTGGCAAGAAGTCCATCCTCACCGTCCTGACTGTGGGGAACCTCTTCGGGGAGTCCTACTCCTGCCTCCAGGCCCGGAACCGGGCGGTGGCCTTTCAGGTCCGGGAGGACTGCCGGGTCCTCATCCTGGACTACGACCGGATCCTCCACGCCTGCAAGCTGGTCTGCCGGTTCCACCACCGAATGATCGAGAACATGGTGGAGCTCATTGCCGAGAAGAACCTGGAACTCATTGAGAAGCTGGAGGTCACCTCCCGGGTCTCCATCCGGGAAAAGCTCCTGACCTACCTGACCCGTCAGGCCGAGCGGACCGGGAGCCTGACCTTCACCATCCCCATGGGCCGGACCGAGCTGGCGGAGTACCTGTGCACCGACCGGTCGGCCATGACCCGGGAACTGACCCGGCTGAAAAAGGAAGGGATCATTGAGTTCGACAAGCGGACCTTTACCTTGTTAAAACACGGGATATGAAAAGCGCCCCCGACCATCGGTCGGGGGCGTTGTTGCACTTAAGGGAGGGTGTATTCCCAGGCGGCGCAGTAGCCGTCAGGAAGCATATCAGAGGCTGTGATGAGAAGGGTGCTGTCACCCGTCCAGCGGGAGAAGAGGAGGATGGGCTCTTCACTTTCGATCTCCGGCGGGGTCACATCCTGGTAGTCTCCAGTTTCCAGGTCGATGATCCGAACGTTCCAGTCGGTGCCGGGGTCCTCCGGGATCCAGCTCATGACCGCTTTGGTGCCATCGGGGCTGAAAAACTGCTGGAAGCCGAGGGCGATCCCTTCATCAAAGGTGTGGATGGGGGTCAGGGTCTCATCCCCGTTCCATCGGGCGAAGGTGACCACATCGTCCAGAATGTTCTCATAGTAGCTGCCGAAGACCACCACCCCGTTCTGGGGGGTGACCATGGTGTAGGTGTCGATGTCAACATCCAGCAGAGAGACCTGACCATCTAGTGTCACGGCCACCATTTCATTGTTGGTGTAGCTGTCGCTGTCATAGCGGGTACACAGGACGGTGGTTTCGTCCAGCCAGCCTTTGGGGTTATAGGTATGGTCGGGGTCGTTGATGACGGCAGGATCAAAGTCACCGGGGTCAAAAAGCTCGGTGTCAGGACCCACTCCTGCGGCAGCCTCCAGGCTGAAGGTGAAATCTTCCACAGGGGTCCAGGTGCCGGTTTCTTCTCCGCCGCAAGCGGACAGGAGTAGCAGACACAGCAGAGTGGGCAGGATCTTCCATTGCCTTTTCATGGGGATACCTCCTTTGGAGTTGCCGGTGAAAACTGCTTTCTAAGGTAAAAATAGCATATTTCCCACGAAAAGACAATGAACACACAGTGAACAAATCTTGAATTTTCCTTAAAACACGGCTTATTCCGTAGGCGGTCTCCGCTTTAATTCAATGGGGGCCCAGTTGGGCAGGGGGAGCCGCTGCATGGCGGAGAAGACATATTCCTTCAATTTGGGATACCGCTCCTCCAGCTCGGCGATGAGATCCTTGACCTCCTGGCGCTTGGTGTTGCCGTCGGCGGGGCAGGGGTTGTGGACCACCGGCAGGTCCAGCCGCAGGGCGGCATCCCGGACCATGGACTCGCTCACATAGAGGAGGGGGCGGATCTGGGTCACATCGGCCCGGTCCAGGTAGGTCACCGGGTGGAAGCAGGACAGGCGGCCCTCGTAGAAGAGGGAGAGGAAGAAGGTCTCCACCGCATCGTCGTAGTGGTGGCCCAGGGCGACTTTATGGAAGCCCTCGGCCAGGATGGCCTCGTGGAGGGAGCCCTTGCGCATCTTGGCGCAGAGGGCGCAGGGGTTCTTCTCCTTCCGGGTCTCAAAAATGACCTTGTTGATCTGGGTGGGGATGATGTGGCAGGGGACCCCCAGTTCGTCACAGAAGGACCGGATGGGGGAGAGGTCCATGCCCTCGATCCCCATGTCCACGGTGAAGGCCTCCACGGTGAACTTCTTGGGGTAGAACCGGGACAGGCGGGCCAGAGAAGCCAATAAAATCAAGGAATCTTTGCCCCCGGATACGCCCACCGCCACCCGGTCGCCGTCCTGGATCATGTCGTAATCTTCCACGCATCGGCGCAGGAGAGAGAGGATCTTTTTCATGGTCAGTACGCTCCTGAAAAACAAAAAATGAAAATCGAAACGGAGATATCGAGAGATTGAGAGAGGAAAAGGGAGGATTCGGGAGGATTCAGCGAGGTAAATTAAAAATTTTTGAAAAGTCGTTGACATTGGTCTTTCCCTGTACTATAATAAGGTCCGCTGAAAAAACGGCTCCCTTTTGCCCCGGCTTTTTTTAAGCATTATAAAGGCAAACTGGCCGGTTTGTAAAGCCGGGAAAGGCCCGTTCACTTATAAGAAATTTTTATTGGAGGTTCGACCCTATGTCCACTTTTATGGCTAACAAGGGCAACATCGAGCGCAAGTGGTACATCCTTGACGCTGCTGGCAAGCCCCTCGGTAAGACCGCAGCTCAGGCAGCTACCCTGCTGCGCGGCAAGCATAAGCCCGAGTACACCCCCCACGCTGACTGCGGCGATTTCGTCATCGTCATCAACGCAGAGAAGGCAGTTCTGACCGGCAAGAAGCTGGAGCAGAAGTTCTACCGCACCCACTCCGGCTATGTCGGCGGTCTGAAGGAGACCAAGTACGGCAAGCTGATGAAGGAGAAGCCCGAGCTGGCCATGAAGGTCGCAGTTCGCGGCATGATGCCCCGCAACATCATCACCAAGGATTCTCTGACCCGCCTGAAGATTTTCCGCGGCGCTGAGCACATCCACGCAGCACAGAAGCCCGAACTGTGGGCCGCAGAATAAGGAGGAACTAGACTATGTATAAGAGCAAGAAGCCCTATCATTATGGCACCGGCCGCCGGAAGTCTTCCGTTGCCCGTGTCCACCTGTTCCCCAACGGCACCGGTTCCGTCACCATCAACGGCCGTGAGATGGATGACTACTTCGGTCTGGAGACCCTGAAGCTGATCGTCCGTCAGCCCCTGGAGACCACCGGTCTGATCGGCAAGGTCGACATCGTTGCTACCGTTTCCGGCGGCGGCGTCACCGGCCAGGCTGGCGCAATGCGCCACGGCATCTCCCGCGCTCTGCTGGAGATGGACGCTGAGTACCGTCCCGCTCTGAAGGCTGCTGGTTTCCTGACCCGCGACCCCAGAATGAAGGAGAGAAAGAAGTACGGCCTGAAGGCTGCACGTCGTGCTCCCCAGTTCTCCAAGCGCTGATATTTCCGAATATCGTTTCTTCAGACTGCCGTCCGTTTGGGCGGCAGTCTTTTTCTATGGTTGGGGAGAAAGGGTAAGGCCCCCTCCGGGAGGGGGCTGTCAGCAAAGCTGACTGGGGGAGATTGCGTACCCCAACGGGTCAAACTCCCTCCGGCTTCGGCTTGTGCCGAATCCACCTCCCTCGGAGAGGGAGGCTTCGTGCCTATTTTTATAAAAACCACTTAACTTTACAAAAAAGCCAACAACTCGGCCTCAAACCATGGTAAAATACAAATATAGAAGAAAGTAACCGGGCGGGTTCCGCCTCTACATAACAGGAGAACGATATGGAACGAAACGACAACAGCGGCCTGTGGCCTCAGGGAGATGCCGGCAGCCTGGAGACCGTCATGAGCCCCTGGGGAGAGGGCCTGGACCTGAGCCAGCCCCGGTCCAAGGAGATCATCGGCACGGTGGTGAAGTATCAGGAGATGCTTCTGGGCTACACCTGCGCCATGAAAGAGGTCCAGACCAAGTTTGATGTTCTGAACACCGAGTTCAACGTCCGCAACCAGCGGAACCCCATCAGCTCTGTCAGCACCCGCCTCAAGAGCATGGCCAGCATCACGGAAAAGCTCAACCGCCGGGGGCTTCCTGTGACTCTGGAGAGTATGGAGAAAAACCTGAATGACGTGGCCGGTGTCCGGGTCATCTGCTCCTACCAGGACGACATCTACCGCATCGCCAACGCCCTGCTGGGCCAGGATGACGTGAAGCTTGTGGAGAAGAAGGACTACATCGAAAACCCCAAGCCCAACGGCTACCGGAGCCTCCACCTCATCATCACCGTGCCGGTCTTTTTCGCCCAGAAGCGGCGGCGGGTGAAGGTGGAGGTCCAGATCCGCACCATCGCCATGGACTTCTGGGCCAGTCTGGAGCACCACCTGAAATACAAGCAGGAGCAGCTGCCCAACCAGGAGGCCATTGCGGCAGAGCTGAAAGATATTGCCGACGTGATCCAGGACACCGATATGCGGATGCTCAGACTCCGTCAGCGGATCGAGCAGACCGCCGACACCCCCACCGAGGAGGAACTGATGCTGGAGCGGTTCAGCCGGGTGGACCTGACCATGGACTGATATAAGGAGGAATGACCATGAAGACTTTGACGGACGTTTATACCCTCTCCAACGGCGTGACCATTCCCTGGGTGGGCTTTGGCACCTGGCAGACCCCTGATGGTCAGGTGGCGGCAGAGGCCGTGAAGGCCGCGCTGGCTGCCGGTTATCGCCACATCGACACTGCATCCATTTACAAGAACGAGCCCGGTGTGGGCCAGGGCATCCGGGAGAGCGGCGTGCCCCGGGAAGAGATCTTCGTGACCACCAAGATCTGGAACAACAAGCGGGGCTATGACAAGACCCGGGAATCTGTGGAAAAGAGCCTGGAGCGTCTGGGCCTGG
>JAFVUT010000199.1 GCA_017502545.1 Ruminiclostridium sp. | reverse complement strand
GGTCCACGGGGTGGTTCACGGAGCCGTAGCCGATGCCCTTCTCCTTCATGCAGCGGATGATCTGCTCGAAGGCATCCAGGTTCTCGGTGGGGTCGCCGTCCATCTCCACGTAGCTGATGTGACCGGCATTGGTCAGAGCGTGGTAGGGAGCCTCGTAGGCGATCTTGTCGTAGGCGGAGATGGGGAAGTACACGGGCACGTGGAAGGAGTTGGTGTAGTACTCCCGGTCAGTGACACCCTCGATGGTGCCGTACTTCTCCTTGTCGATCTTCACGAAGCGGCCGGACAGACCCTCAGCGGGGGTGGCCAGCAGGGTGAAGTTCATGCCCCGCTTCTTGCTCTCGGCATCCATGCGGGCACGCATATGGCCCACGATCTCCAGGCCCAGGACACGGGCCTTCTCGCTCTGGCCGTGGTGCTCGCCGATGAGGACCTTCAGGGTCTCAGCCAGGCCGATGAAGCCCATGGACAGGGTGCCGTGCTTCAGGACCTCACGGACCTCGTCGTCCCACTCCAGCTTCTCGGAGTCGATCCACACGCCCTGACCCATCAGGAAGGGTGCGTTCTTCACACACTTGCGGCACTGGAACTCAAAGCGCTCCAGCAGCTGCTCGATGCACAGGTCGATGGTGTTGTCCAGGCTCTCGAAGAAGAGGTTCAGGTCGCCCTTGGCCTTGATGCCCAGGCGGGGCAGGTTCAGGGTGGTGAAGGACAGGTTGCCGCGGCCATTGCTGATCTCACGGGTGGGATCGTAGGTGTTGCCGATGACACGGGTACGGCAGCCCATGTAGGCGATCTCGGTCTCAGGACGGCCTTCCTTGTAGTACTGCAGGTTGAAGGGGGCATCCTGGAAGGAGAAGTTGGGGAACAGCCGCTTGGCGCTGCAGCGCATAGCCAGCTGGAACAGGTCATAGTTGGGCTCGCCGGGGTTGTAGTTGATGCCATCCTTCACGCGGAAGATCTGGATGGGGAAGATGGGGGTCTCGCCGTTGCCCAAGCCTGCCTCGGTGGAGAGCATGATGTTCTTCATGACCATGCGGCCCTCGGGGCTGGTGTCCATGCCGTAGTTGATGGAGGAGAAGGGGGTCTGGGCACCTGCACGGGAGTGCATGGTGTTCAGGTTGTGGATCAGGGCCTCCATGGACTGGTAGGTGGCCCGGTCGGTCTCCTTCACGGCCCGGTAGTGGGCGAACTCCTGGCACTTGCGGGCGGTGGCTTCGTCCACGCCGTAGGTCTCCATCAGGTAGGGCAGCTCAGCGGCGTAGAAGTCCTCGCAGTCCTCCAGCTTGGGATACAGGCCGGTCTCGGCCTCCAGCTTCTGGATGTGCTCCTTGATCTGGGTGTCCAGATCCTCCTGGCCGGCCAGGAGCATCAGGGCACGGGACAGGTTCTGGCGATAGATGCGCTTGAAGGTCTTGCGCACGCCCACAGCCATGCCGTAGTCGAAGTTCACGATGGACTGGCCGCCGTGCTGGTCGTTCTGGTTGGACTGGATGGCGATGCAGGCCAGAGCCGCATAGGAAGCGATGTCGTTGGGCTCACGGAGGGTGCCGTGGCCGGTGGAAAATCCGCCCTCAAAGAGCTGGATCAGGTCGATCTGGGTGCAGGTGGTGGTGCCCATGGGGGCGAAGTCCATATCGTGGATGTGGATATCGCCGTTCTGGTGGGCCACGGCGTGCTCGGGCTTCATGACGAACATCTGGTAGAACTGCTTGGAGCCCTCACTGCCGTACTTGAGCATGGTGCCCATGGCAGTGTCGCCGTCGATGTTGGCGTTTTCCCGCTTGATGTCGCTGTCCTTGGCAGAGGAGAAGGTGATGTCCTCATAGATCTTCATGAGGCGGGTGTTCATCTCTCTGGC
>JAFVUT010000198.1 GCA_017502545.1 Ruminiclostridium sp. | reverse complement strand
GCCCCTGTTCGGCATCAACAATGCGGTGATCAGCATCGTGGCCTTCAACTACGGCGCCCGCAAGCCCAAGCGGATCATGTCCACCGTGAAGCTGGCCTGCTCCGTGGCGCTTGGCATCATGCTGGCCGGCTTTGCCGCCTTCCAGCTGGTGCCGAAGCCGCCGTAGAACATGATGAAGATGAGGGCCAGGGTGCAGATCTCCTGGGTGAGCAGGTAGTTGTCAAAATGGATCTTGGCCACCCCGTCCGAGCCCAGGAACATACCCAGCAGGATGAAGGCCAGCAGGGTGGGCATACCCAGCTTGTTGGTGAGCTTGTTGCTCAGCACGCAGGCGATGATCACGCCGGAGGCGAGGAGAAGGAATTGGGTCAAAGGGACACCTCCCGGGGAAATACTGTTTGTTACAGTTTACTACAGGTGTAGGAAAAATGGAAGAGGTTGGAAGGAAAAGGCTGGCTCACTTCGGACCTGTTTTGCAGGGGCGATTCACGAATCGCCCGAAATGTGAGTGCGTGGACCGACGTGGCTGGGCCGATGTGGGCATCGGCCCCTACAATGGGTCGTGCGGGAAAACCATACGATTCTATGACATACCATTAGGAACCTAAAAAACGGTTGCTTTTTACAGGGGTTTCTTCTATAATTGAATAACGAACGACGTTTTTTCGCTTTGTCCCCCAAGGGCGGACAAAGGTTTGTTATGAGAGGAAGTGAACCCATGGCCGGGACCTTTTCCCACCGCCCCGTCCTGCTGGACGAGTGCATTGACGGCCTGAACATCCGGCCCGACGGCATCTATATCGACGGCACTCTGGGCCGGGGCGGCCACTCGGAGCAGATCGCCATGCGCCTGACCCAGGGAGGCCGGCTCATCTGCATCGACCGGGACATCCAGGCCATCCGGGAGGCCGGGGAGCGTCTGGCCCCCTTTGCTGACCGGATCACCTTCCTCCACGGCAACTTCGGCGACCTGGAGACCCTGCTGGAAGAGGCGGGCATCCCCCAGGCCGACGGTATGCTCTTTGACCTGGGCGTGTCCTCCCCTCAGCTGGACGACCCGGAGCGGGGCTTTTCCTATATGCACGATGCCCCTCTGGATATGCGCATGAACCGGGACGATGCCCTCACCGCATGGACGGTGGTGAACCAGTGGCCCCGGGAGGAAATCCGCCGGATCCTCTACCAGTACGGGGAGGAGCGGTATGCCCCGGCTATTTCCGCCGCCATCGAGCGGGCCAGAGAGGCGGCCCCCATCGAGACCACCGGTCAGCTGGTGGAGGTCATCCGCTCGGCCATGCCCGCCGCTGCCCTTCGGGAGAAGCAGCACCCTGCCAAGCGCAGTTTCCAGGGTATCCGCATCGCCGTCAACGATGAGCTCACGGCCATCTCCCGGATGATGCAGGCCGCCATCCCCCGGCTGAGAGAAGGGGGAAGACTGGCCGTCATCTCCTTCCACTCCCTGGAAGACCGGATTGTAAAGAGTGAGCTGGCTGCCGCAGCCAAGGGCTGTGACTGCCCCCGGGAGTTCCCCGTGTGTGTCTGCGGCAAGACCCCCCAGGTGAAGCTCACCCCCAAAAAGCCCATCCTGCCCTCCCAGCAGGAGCTGACCGAAAACCCCCGTGCCCGCAGCGCCAAGCTCCGGGTGGCGGAGAAACTGTGATGATCCTGCAGCAGGCAGGATGAGGAGAACCGACTGTGACTGAATTTGCCTTTGATGGAAACGCGGCCCTGAAGATGGCCGCTCCCGAGGCCCCGCCCCAGGGGACCCAGGAGCGGAAGAAGACCGCCGCGCCCAACGCCGGGCCTGCCCCTGATCCCAAACAGGGCAGCGGCCCCAGCGTCACCAAACCCGAACCGGAACCCAAGGGGATCCGGAAGCTGGCCTTTTCGGCCCTGGCCACCATTCTGGTGATGGCCGCCATGCTGGTGCTGGTCCTGGCCAGTTCCGCCCAGCTGGTGGTGGTCAACGACGAGCTGGTGGGCCTGCGCAGCGAGCTGCAGACCCTCCAGGAGGAAGAGACCAAGCTCATGGCCCAGTACGAGCTGGCCTATGACTTGCAGGAGATCGAGAAGCAGATGACAGAGAGCGGACAGATGAACAAGGTCCAGGCCTGGCAGACCTATACCCTGGAGCTGTCCGAGCCCGACAGCGTGGAGTACTTCCAGGGCTGGGACTTCCAGGAACGGCTGGCCGAGTTTGGCCGGAACTTCCTCCAGGCCGTGAAGGAATACTTCTGAGCCCTGTCCGCATAAGATTTGGAAAGAGAGATCGTGAGGGTGTGAGAAGGGATTCTTGCGCCCTCTTTTCCCGTACTATCCCCATACCAAGAAAGCAGGTGGATCCATGCCCTTTGAACGAAACAGCAAGGACCGGAACGAACAACGCCCCAAGAGAAGCCGCCGCCTGGGGGGCAAAGGCCTCCAGCGCATCGTGGTGCTGGCCGGCATTTTTGGCGTGTTCACCTTTGGTGTCCTCTTCTTAAAACTCTGGCAGCTCCAGGTGGTCCAGCACGAGACCCTGGAGGCCAAGGCCATCGCCCAGCAGACCCGAGAAGTCTCCTCCTCCGCCCACCGGGGCACCATTTACGATGCCAACGGGGCCATCCTGGCCATCAGCGGCTCGGTGAAGAATGTCATCCTCTCCCCCCGGGACGTGTACGAGGCCGCCAATGTGGCCACCAAGGACGAGTTCGGCAACCCCCGTTCCGAGGCGGTCATCGAGGCCGAGAAAAAGGCCCAGGCCCAGGCCACCTGCACCCTCATCGCCGATGGCCTGTCTGCCATCCTGGGGGTGGACCGGGAGAAGATCATGGAGAGCCTGGGCAAGACCGAGGACCAGTATGAAGTCATCGCCAAGAAGGTGGAGGACGATGTGTCCGATCAGGTCCGGGCCTTCATCGACGAGCATGATCTGGAGCGGTGCATCTACATGACCGACGACTCCAAGCGGTACTACCCCTACTCCACCACCGCTTCCCAGGTGGTGGGCTTCGTCAACAGCCAGAACAAGGGTGCCTACGGCCTGGAAGCCCTGTATGAGAACGAGCTCTCCGGTGAGGACGGCCGCACCATCATCGCCAAGAACGCCGCCGGCACCGAGATGGGCAGTGCCTACTCCACCTTCAACGATGCCCTGGACGGCTACAACATCCACACCACCATCGACGCCAACATCCAGATGCTGGCGGAAAAGACCGTGGAGGAGGGCATCCAGAAGTTCGACGTGGTCAACGGCGCCTTCTGTATCGTCATGGACCCGGATACCTGCGCCGTCCTGGCCATGGTCTCCTCCCCGGACTACGACCTGAACGACTACAACACCATCTCGGACGCCACCCTTCAGGCCCAGCTGGCCAGGATCAAGCGCACCGGCACCGAGGAGGAGTATGCCAAGGCCCTCAGTGAGGCCCAGTTCAAGCAGTGGAGCAGCAAGTGCCTGAACACCGAGTACGAGCCCGGCTCCACCTTCAAGCCCATGGTGGTGGCTGCCGGTCTGGAGGAGGGTGTCATCAAGGAGAGCGACACCTTCGGCTGCATCGGCTACGTGGAGATGGACGGCTGGACCATCCGCTGCTCCGCCCGAAGCGGTCACGGCACCCAGGACCTGCGCAAGGCCGTCATGAACTCCTGCAACCCCGCCCTCATCGACATCGGCCAGCGGCTGGGAGCCGAGAAGTTCTACCAGTACTGGGAGAACTTCGGTTTCACCGAAAAGACCGGCATCGAGCTCCCCGGCGAGGTGGGCTCGGTCTTCTGGCCCAAGGCCGAGTTTGTGAGCCCTGCGGGCATCGTCTCTCTGGCCACCGCCTCCTTCGGTCAGCGTTTCACCGTCACCCCCATCCAGCTCATCACCGCCCTGGCTGCCTGTATCAACGGTGGTCATCTCATGGAGCCCTACCTGGTCCAGTCGGTCACCGACACCGAGGGCAACGTGGTCAGCTACCACGAGCCCACCGAGATCCGTCAGGTGGTCAGCCAGGAGACCTCCGACCTGGTCCGCTCCTTCATGGAGAGCGTGGTCAGCGGCCACAACGGCACCGGTAAGAACGCCTACGTCCCCGGCTACCGCATCGGCGGCAAGACCGGTTCCTCCCAGACCCTGGACAAAGACCCCGAGACCGGCCGTGAGCGGATCATCGTCTCCTTCGCCGGCTTCGCCCCCGCCGATGACCCCGAGGTCATCGTCCTGCTGGGCTATGACTGGCCCTGGTCTGGTCTGCCCGACAACAACTCCACCGCAGACGGCGTGTACATCTCCGGCGGTAACATGGCCTCTCCCATGGCCGGTGAGCTCATCGCCAACATCCTGGACTACCTGGGCCACCAGAAGTCCAGCTCCACCCAGGCCTCCGGTGTCACCATCCCCCGTCTGGTGGGTATGACCTATCAGGAGGCCAACGCCGCCCTGGCCAAGCTGGGGCTCTCCTGCCGGACCTCCGGCCAGGGTGAATACGTCACCGATCAGGCTCCTTCCCCGGGCAGCTCTGTCCCCAAGGGAAGTTCCATCGTCCTCTATCTGGGCACCGAGCGGGCGGCTGAGACCGTCCCCATGCCCGACCTTTCCGGTATGACCTACCAGGAGGCCAAGGAGACCCTGGAGAAGGTGGGCCTGTACCTGAACGCCACCGGCACGGGTGAGACCGGCACGGTCTTTGCCCAGGAGGTGGAGCCCAACACCCCCGTGGAAGTGGGCACGGCAGTGGAAGTGAAGTTTGTGGACGAAGTGGCAGACGACAAGGACGTTATTGAGGATTGATGTCCCGGGCTGCGATTTCCCATGTAGGGGCGGTCTGTGACCGCCCGCGGGCGAACGCAGTTCGCCCCTACATTCCCGGACCTGCGATACACCATGTAGGGAACGGTCTTGACCGTTCCGATGTGGTGCGGGGACGGGCGGACTGGTCAAGACCAGTCCCTGTATGGCGTGAGATCGTCCCCCGTCTGCCCGCCATTCCAACTGGAGGTGGACCTTGCAGTTATCCCGGCTTATCCGGGGCATTGCCCTGACCGACCATATTGGTCAGGACGTTGAAATCACTTCACTCACCAGCGATACCCGGTCTCTGGTCCCCGGCGGCCTCTTTGCCGCGCTGAAGGGGACCCGGACCGACGGAACCCAATACATATCCCAAGCCCTGGACCGTGGGGCGGCGGCTGTTCTCTGTGAGAAGGCTCCTGACTTCCCGGGTCCCTGGCTGGTGGCCAAGGATGCCCGGCAGGCCTACGGCCTGCTGTGCGCCAACTGGTTTGGAAACCCGGCGGACCGGCTGACCCTCCTGGGGGTCACCGGCACCAACGGGAAGACCACCACCACCTACCTTCTGAAACACGTTCTGGAAGAAGTCCTCCGGGCCAAGGTGGGCCTGGTGGGGACCAACCAGAACCTCATCGGGGACCGCTGTGTCCCGGCCACCCACACCACCCCCGACCCCTACGGGCTCCACTGCCTCCTGTCTCAGATGGTCCGGGAGGGGTGCGCCTACGGGGTCATGGAGGTCTCCTCCCACGCCCTGGACCAGGGAAGAACGGCCGGCCTCCGGTTCCGGACGGGGATCTTCACCAATCTCACCCGGGACCACCTGGACTACCACGGTACCATGGAGGACTACCGCCGGGCCAAGGAGAAGCTCTTTTCCCAGTGCGGCACCGCCGTCCTGAACCTGGACGACCCGGCGGGGAGGGCCATGGCAGACCGGCTCCCCAACCCCATCCGCACCTTCGGCAAGGACCGGGGGGAGGTCCGGGCCAGAGACATCCATCTCCGTCCCGACGGGGTGGCCTTCACCGCCCTCCACGAAGGCCAGTCCGTTCCCGTCCGGCTGCACATCCCCGGCCTGTTTTCCGTGTACAACGCCCTGGGGGTCCTGGCCTGCTGCCTGGACCTGGGCATCCCCCTGGAGAAGACGGCAAAGGCCCTGGAGACCGCGCCCGGGGTGAAGGGCAGGGCAGAGGTGGTCCCCGTCCCCGCCCCCTACACCGTCCTCATTGACTACGCCCACACCCCCGATGCCCTGGAGAAGATCCTCCAGACCGCCCGGGATGTGACCCGGTGCCGCCTCCTCTGCCTCTTTGGCTGCGGGGGAGACCGGGACCGGTCCAAGCGGCCCATCATGGGGGCCGTGGCTGCCGATCTGGCAGACCAGATCATCCTCACCTCGGATAATCCCCGGACCGAGGACCCCGAGACCATCCTGGATGACATCGCCCGGGGCTTTCCCCGGGGATTTGACCGGTACATCCGGGTCTGTGACCGAAGAGAGGCCATCCGCACCGCTCTGGCCATGGGTCGGGCGGGGGATGTGATCCTCCTGGCAGGCAAGGGCCACGAGACCTGGCAGGATGTGGGGGGACAGCGGAACCATTTTGACGAGAGAGAAGAAATTACTTCCTTTTTTGAAGAAAGTATAATATAATATTTAGTTGGCGGAAATTCCTGTTGCCGCCCCTTGCGAAAGAGAAAGAAAATTCCGGAGGTGTATCCCCATGGATCCCATCATCATCAAGCTCCTGGCGGCTGTCGTCCTGGGCTTTGTTCTCACCGCTGCCCTGGGCAAGGTGGTCATTCCCGCCCTGCGCCGCATGAAGGCCGGTCAGTCCATCAAGGAGGACGGCCCCACCTGGCACATGGCCAAGCAGGGCACCCCCACCATGGGCGGTGTCATGTTCATCCTGGCCGTCATCGTGACCGTCCTGGTCCTGAACGCATCCGCCATCCTGGCAGGGGATCTCACCTCTGTGTTCGTCCTCCTCTTCTCCCTGGTCTTCGGCCTCATCGGTATGGTGGATGACTACGCCAAGATCAAGAAGAAGGAGAACACCGGCCTCACCGCCAGCCAGAAGTTCCTCCTCCAGCTGGCCGCCGCTGTGCTCTTTACCGTGCTGCTGCGCTCCTTCGGCATTCTGTCTCCCAACCTGTACATCCCCTTCCTGGGCATTGAGTGGAAGCTCCCCTGGGTGGTGTACATGATCTTTGCCGCCTTTGTCATCACCGGCTGCGTCAACTCCGTGAACATCACCGACGGCGTGGACGGCCTGGCCTCCAGCGTCACCCTGGTGGTGGCCGTCTTCTTCACCGCCTGCTTCACCTATGCCCACCTCATGTGGAACACCACCGGCTCTGCCGGTATGGCCGTCTTTGCCGCCGCTCTGGCGGGGGGCCTGGTGGGCTTTCTGGTGTATAACTTCCACCCCGCCAAGGTCTTCATGGGGGACACCGGCTCCCTCTTCCTGGGCGGTGCTGTCTGCGGCATGGCCTTTGCCCTGGATATGCCCCTGATCCTCATTCTGGTGGGCATCATCTACATCGCCGAGACCATGTCCGACATCATCCAGGTGGTCTACTTCAAGGCCACCCACGGCAAGCGGATCTTCCGCATGGCTCCCCTCCATCACCATCTGGAGATGGGCGGCTGGAGCGAGAAAAAACTCTGTTACGTCTTCGCCGGCATCACGCTGGTGTGCTGCATCCTGGCCTTCATCGGTGTCATGGGACGGTTCCCCGCCCTGTGAGACCCGGGTCTATGACATTCATTCAGGAGGAGATCACCTGTGGCCAAAGCTTTTAAGAAACCACTGAAAAGCCCCATAAAGCCCAAGGAGAGAAAGCCCGGTCAGACCATCCAGGGTGAGGTAGACCTGCCCTTCCTGCTGCTGACCGTCCTGCTGGTGGTGGTTGGCCTGGTGATGCTCCTGTCCGCCTCCTACCCCTCGGCCATCTATGACCTGAAGGGCAACACCCAGGGGGACGCCCTGTACTACTTCAAGCGGCAGGCCGCCTTTGCGGTGGTGGGCTTTGGTGTTATGTACTTTGTCTCCAAGCTCAACTATCGGGGTCTTCAGGGTCTGGCTGTGCCCATCCTCATCGTGGCCTTTGCCCTGATGCTGGCCGTTCACGTGCCCGGCCTGGGCAAGACCGTGGGCGGTGCCACCCGCTGGCTCACCGTTCCCATCCAGTGGCAGCCCTCGGAGCTGGGCAAGATGGCCCTGATCATCTACTTTGCCTCCCGTCTGTCCAGGCGTGACCAGCGTGTGCCCCGGCGGTTCAATCCCCGGACCCAGTTCGGCCGGTTCTGCAACTGGCTGGAGCGCATCGGATTCTTTGAACTGGTGCCCTACGGCATCGTCCTGGTCATCATGATCGTCATCCTGTACCTCCAGCCCCATATGTCCGCCTCCATCCAGATGGTGGTCATCGCCGCCGCCATCCTCTTTGCCGGCGGCATCTCCGTGGGCTGGTTCCTGGCGGGCGGCATCACCGTGGCCAGCCTGTTGGTCATCATCATCGCAACCACCGACTACATGACCTCCCGCGTCCAGATGTGGCAGAATCCCTGGGACGATGCCCTGGGCAAGGGTATGCAGGCCATCCAGTCCATGCTGGCCATCGGCTCCGGCGGTGTCTTCGGCGAGGGCCTGGGCAACAGCCGGCAGAAGTTCCTCTACCTGCCCGAAGCACAGAACGACTTCATCTTCGCCGTGGTCTGCGAGGAGCTGGGCCTCATCGGCGCCTCCCTGGTGCTGGTCCTCTTTGCCCTGCTCATCATTCGCGGCTACTGGCTGGCCCTCCACGCCAGAGACAAGTTTGGCTCCCTGGTGATCGTGGGTGTTGTGACCCTGTTCGCCTTCCAGGTGTTCGCCAACGTGGCCGTGGTCACCAACCTCTTCCCCGTCACCGGTATCTCCCTGCCCTTCTTCAGCTACGGCGGCACGGCCCTGATCATCCAGTTGGCGGAGATGGGACTCATATTGAGTATATCGCGGCAAAATCCGATTACATAAGAACTCTCAGACCCGCTTCGCTGGGCTCTGAGAGTTGAGAGATTTGCGCTGCGGTCAGCGCACGGGCCCCTGGCCCGCACGTTCCCTTCGCGAGCAGTATGTTTCCCGACGTACACGCCGCCGGGAAACATGATTTGACTTTCTTTTGTGTCTGCGGACACAAAACTCTGCGAGGCTTTTGAGCCTCACCTGTAAGGAGAGAGAATATGAACGTGTTATTTACCTGCGGGGGCACCGCCGGGCACATCAATCCCGCCGTGGCCCTGGCCCGGATGTTCCGGGAGCGCAATGAAGACTGCAGGGTCCTCTGTGTGGGGGCCAAGGTGGGCATGGAGGAGCGTCTGGTCCCCAAGGAGGGCTTCGACCTGGAGACCGTTACCATCAGCAATTTCCGCCGGAGCCTGAGCCCTGCCTCCATCAAGCACAACCTGGGCACCGTGAAGAATCTGTCTGTCTCCAAAAAGGAGGCCGGAAAGATCCTGGACTGGTTCAAGCCTGACCTGGTGGTGGGTACCGGCGGCTACGCCTCCTTCCCGGTGGTGAACGCCGCCGCCAAGCGGGGCATCCCCACCGCTGTCCACGAGTCCAACGCCGTCCCCGGCCTCACCACCCAGCGCCTGTCCAAGGTGGCAGACCGGGTCATGGTGGGCTATGAGGAGTCCCGGGCCCACTATGCCGATCCCGACAAGGTGGTCCTCACCGGCACCCCTGTCCGGGGCGGCTTCTTCAAGCTGACCAAGGCCCAGGCCCGTGAGGCCCTGGGCATCACCGATGACCGTCCCCTGGTCCTGTCCTACTGGGGCAGCCTGGGCGCCGAGGTCATGAACAACTACATGGTAGACTTCATCCGTCAGGCCGCCAAGGAAGGGGCACCCTTCCACCACATCCACGGGGCCGGACGGAACTTCGAATCCATGACCCAGGCCCTGGCCGACGTGGAGCTGCCCTCCGAGATCCAGGTCCGGGAGTACATCTACGATATGCCCACCGTCATGGCGGCGGCCGAGCTGGACCTGTGCCGGGGGGGCGCATCCACCCTGTCGGAGCTCACCGCCATCGGCAAGCCTGCCGTCATCGTGCCATCTCCTAACGTGACCAACAACCACCAGGAGAAGAACGCCAACGTCCTGGGCAGCCAGGGCGGGGCTGT
>JAFVUT010000197.1 GCA_017502545.1 Ruminiclostridium sp. | reverse complement strand
GATGGGGAGAGGTAAAAATGGGCTGCCGGGAATGGTCGGGGGAATAGCGCAGATTGTGGTTCGGATCAAAAACGAACACAGCAGCGTTCTTGAAGGGGGTGTTGTCCCGCTTCAGCTCATATTGGCCGACCAGATGCCGGGCGCCGTTCCAGATGATATAGTCCAGATCCTCGCAGGAGGAAAAAGCGTGGGCTTCGATGAGGTCCAGGGACTCCGGCAGCCGGATCTCTTTCAGGGGGGTACCGAAAAAAGCGTAGGAACCAATGGTGCGGATGCCCGCATGAAGAAATGCCTTGGTCAGACCGCTTTTGTAGAAGGTCCAGTTTTCTACCTTGCTGATGGTCCCTGGAAGCGCAATGGTTTTCAGGGCCTTACATGCAGCGAAGGCTTTGTCTCCCAGGTGGATGAGACCTGTGGGCAGAAGGACCTTCTCCAGGTGTTCACACCCATCGAAGGCTCTGGCTTCGATCCGCCATACAGAGGGAGGGATGTGGATGGACCGGAGGTTTTTACATCCCTGAAAAGCCCCTTCTTCGATGACCTCCAGACAACTGGGGAGGATGACCGTTTCCAGAGAGAGGTTTTTCCGAAAGGCCTGCTGTCCGATGGTCCGCACGGCAGGGGGGACCACCACGTCCTTTTCGCTGCCGGTGTATTTGTTCAGGGTGGTGTGGGACAGCTCAAAGGTATTTTTGATAGGTGCGGACAGGACCATCCGTTCCTCGTCGGCGGTTCGGGCGATATCCTGGTTTTTGCTCTGGCAGGCCTTCGTGAGAAGCAGTTCTGCCGCCCTGTGGTCTCTGTGGAACAGGAGTCGGCCGTGGAGGTGGTATCGGCCCAGAAGGAGACAGGCCAGGGTATCGTCGATGGAGGCACCGTAATACAGCCGGGCGGGCTGGCGCTCACAGGATTCCTGGTAGAATTTCGACAGGGCTTCTATGGCAAAGTCGTTTCCCTTTTCGCAGAAGGGGGCCATCTGGGAGATGAAGTCCCGCTCCTCCTGGGGAAGATCCTGCCAGATGTCCGAAAGATTCTTTGACATAGGGTTCCCGCCTTTCTTTTTTCTCAGTATACCAGAGTATTTTCGGCGAGTCACTACCCTTTCACAATTTATTTACACTTGGAAGGTGTTTTTTAAGGAAGGCTTCAGGCCTCTGGGGTATCATGTGTCCAGAACAACGGAAGGGAGGAAGGAAATGAACCTTCGTCACGAGTGGAAGCACCGGCTGTCCCCCCAGGACCTGCCCATCCTCCGGGCACGGCTGGGGGCGGTGATGACCCCTGATCCCAACGCCGTGGGAGGGAGCTACCACATCCGGTCCCTCTACTTTGATACCCCGGCAGACACCGCCCTCCGGGAGAAGCTGGACGGGGTGAATGTCCGGGAAAAGTTCCGCATCCGCTGCTACAACAAGGACTTCTCCCTCATCCATCTGGAAAAGAAATGGAAAGCCAACGGCCTGGGTACCAAGGAAAAGGCCCGGCTCACCCCAGACCAGGTCCGGGCCATCCTCACCGGGGA
Source organism: Ruminiclostridium sp. (assembly GCA_017502545.1). Lineage (GTDB taxonomy): Bacteria > Bacillota > Clostridia > Oscillospirales > Oscillospiraceae > Evtepia. The sequence goes on along the minus strand of JAFVUT010000197.1, from coordinate 207 downwards.
CTGGGACTGGATGCCTGGGAGCCAGGATGCCCTCATCCGGGAACTCTATGTGAAAATGACCCTCCAGGGTCTGCGGCCCAAAACCATCGTGGACTATACCAGGGAGCCCTTTGTCTTCGGTCCCGGCAACGTCCGGGTGACCCTGGACTATGACCTGCGGACCGGCCTCCACTGCACCGATTTTCTGAACCCGGACTGCCTGACCAT
>JAFVUT010000196.1 GCA_017502545.1 Ruminiclostridium sp. | reverse complement strand
GCCTCGGTGTACCGGGTGGGGGGCTGGGTGAACTTCTGCTCGGGGTTGGTGGAGGCGCAGCGGACCACTTCCCCCTCGGTCAGGTTGGGCAGGGGGGTGGTGATCTCGTTGGTCTCCTCGTCCCTGCCCTCCTCGTAGACCGCCAGGAAGCCGGGGAATTTCACCTCGGACCGGCTGGTCTTGAACAGATAACCGGCGCTCTCCACCTCGATGCCCACGCTGTCGTAAATGGCGGAGGCCATCTGGCTGGCCAGGAAGCGGCTCCAGATGAGCTTATACAGACGGAACTGCTCGGCGGTGAGGTCCTTCTTCACCATCTCGGGGGTGAAGGCCACGTTGGAGGGACGGATGGCCTCGTGGGCATCCTGGGCACCCGCCTTGGTCTTGAAGCGGCGGGGGGTGTCGGGAAGGTACTTTTCGCCGTAGCGCACCCCGGCAAACTGACGGGCGGCGGCGATGGCATCCTCGGAGATCCGCAGGGAGTCGGTACGCATATAGGTGATCAGGCCCACGGTGCCCTCCCCCTCGATGTCCACACCTTCATAGAGCTGCTGGGCGATGGACATGGTCCGGCGGGGGCTCATGTTCAGCTTGCGGCTGGCCTCCTGCTGGAGGGAGCTGGTAATGAAGGGGGGTGCGGGAGCCCGGCTCTTGTCCTGGCGCTTGATGCTGCTGACGGTGAAGGGGGCATCCTGGATGGCGGAGAGGACCTCCTCCACCTGCTCTTTGGACTTGAGCTCCATCTTCTTCTCCCGACCCCAGAACTGGGTCTTGAAGGAGCCCAGGTTGGGGGCAATGCGGTCCAGATGGGCCTCCAGGGTCCAGTATTCCTCGGGAACGAAGGCCCGGATCTCGGCCTCCCGCTCGGCCACCAGGCGGGTGGCCACAGACTGGACACGGCCGGCCGAGAGACCCCGTCTGATCTTCTTCCACAGGAGGGGGGAGAGCTGATAGCCCACCACCCGGTCCAGGATGCGGCGGGCCTGCTGGGCATCCACCAGGTTCTGGTCGATGTCACGGGGGGCCGCGATGCTCTCGGTGACCACCTTCTTGGTGATCTCGTTGAAGGTGACCCGCTGGGTCTTTTCGTCGGGCAGCTCCAGCAGCTCTTTCAGGTGCCAGGAAATGGCTTCGCCTTCCCGGTCCGGGTCAGTTGCCAGGTACACCTGCCGGCTGCCTTTGGCGGCCTTTTTCAGCTCAGCGATGGTCTCCTCCTTTCCTTTGATGGGCTGGTAGCTGGGCTCAAAGCCGTTTTCCAGGTCCACGCCCATTTTGCTCTTGGGCAGGTCACAGACGTGTCCCATAGAGGCCAGGACCTTGTAGTCCGGGCCCAGATATTTACCGATGGTCTTTGCCTTGGCCGGTGACTCCACGATCACCAGATTCGTCTTTGCCACGTTGTACCTCACTTACTTTCATGCATCCACATGGGGATGGTCGCTTACACTTTCAAATACATATCAGTCGAAGGGGGCGGGCTGCATATGATTTGCCAACGGACTTTGGCAAATCACGTGATTGGGCCGATGTGGTCATCGGCCCCTACGAGCAGAGTACCACGCCTGTAGGGGACGATGACCACATCGTCCCGCTCCCCAAAGGGCATGGCCCACGTTAGTTTTTCGTGTCCGCCGAATTACTCCTTCAACAAAACCTTGGTGGTGAACCGCTTGCCGGTCCCCTCCTCCACCAGCCGCCTGATCTGTAAGAGGGTCAGGGCGGACAGGATGCGGCGGGCGGGGATGCCGGTGGCTTCCGTCAGGTCGTCGGGGGTAAGGGTTCCGCTGGCCTGAAGGGTGCGCAGGATGGCGGCCTCATCGTCGGTGAAGGCTTCCGGTTCCTTCCGCAGGTCCACCACAAGGATCTCTGCCTCCCGGGGCTTTTCGGGCACCCGGGTGGTGTTCTGCACCGCCCCCTTGGGGGCGGGTTCGGGTCTGATGGGTTCGGCCGTCAGCCGGGCCTCCTCTGCCTCCTGGGGCAGGGGCTGTCTCGGCTGGAGTTTGGCCGGATAGAGGAACTGGTATTCCTCCAAAATGTCCCAGGTGTCCTGGATGAGCATGGCCTCCCCCCGGCGGATGAGGCCGTTGGGCCCCCGGCTCATGGGGGAATCGATGCTGCCGGGGACGGCGAAGACGTCCCGCCCCTGCTCCAGGGCCCACCGGGCGGTGATGAGGGAGCCGCTGGTTTCCGTCCCCTCGGCCACCACCACCCCCAGGGACAGACCGGCAATGAGCCGGTTGCGCACGGGGAAGTGGTGCCCCCTGGGTTCGGTCCCCGGGGGATACTCCGACAGGAGGGCACCGGACCGGGTCACATCCTCATAGAGGGCCTGGGCTCCCTGGGGATAGATCACGTCGATGCCGCTGCCCAGGACGGAGACCACCTTGCCTCCCGCCTGGAGGGCCCCCTGGAGGGCGGCGTTGTCCACACCCCAGGCCGAGCCGCTCACCACCACGGCACCGGACCGGGCCAGGTCGTGGCCCAGCTTCCGGGCGGCGGAGGTGCCGTAGGGGCTGGCCTTCCGGGCACCCACGATGGCCACGGCGGCCTCCTGGTCCAGCTGGGGCAGGGTCCCCCGTCCATAGAGGACCACCGGGGGCGTGTCGATCTGCCGGAGCCGGTCGGGGTAGCCCGCATCCTGGATGGTCAGCACCCAGATGCCCATCCTTTCGCAGGAAGATACGATCTTGTCGGCCTCCCGGAGGCTCTTGTCCAGCAGGGCGGTCTTCACCCCGGCGGGCAGGTCCAGGGCCTCATAGGCCCCCGGGTCGGCGTGGTAGACCCCCTCGGGAGAGCCGAAGGCCTCCAGCAGGCGGGCAGCATACTGACCCGGGGCATGGCTCCGGGTGCTCAGCCAGATCCAATGGCGCAGGCTGCTCATGGGCCGCCCTCCTTCCTGGATGATTTAGCGGGGGAAGGTCCCCTGGCTCATCTGCCACAGGACCACCGTCCCGGCAGAGGCCGCGTTCAGGGACTCACATTTTTCGGTCATGGGGATCTTGATGGTCCGGGCGGATGCCTCCAGCACAGCCTCGGAGACCCCCTTGCCCTCACTGCCGATGACCACGGCAGAGCGGGAGAGGTCCATGTCCCGGATATCCGCCGTGTCCTCCCGGAGGGCAGTGGCGTAGAGGGGGATGCCCTCTTTGCCCAGCAGGGCGGTGAGCCCCTCCAGGCTTCCCTCCCACAGGGGCAGCCGGAAGGAGGCCCCCATGGTGGAGCGCAGGGTCTTGGGGCTCCAGGGGTCGGCACAGCCGGGCAGGAGGAACAGGCCGTCTGCCCCGAAGGCATCGGCCGTCCGCCAGATGGTGCCCACGTTGCCCGGGTCCTGAAGGCCGTCCAGGACCAGGTAGCGGCTGCCGGGGAGGGTCTCGGGGAGGGCCTTGCCCGGGATGCCGCAGAGGAAGAGGACCTTCTGGGGGGTCTCGGTGGGGGCCACGGACTTGAGTAAGTCGGCGGGCACCTGGACCAGACGGACAGACTGGGGCAGGCCCGCCGGGGGCTCATAGCCCTCCTGGCACACCAGCACCTGGATGTCCGCCCCCCATTTCATGGCCTCGGCCAGCATTTTGGGACCCTCACACACCATCTGCCCCTGGCTCCGGCGGTATTTCCGGTCGCCCGCCAGCTTGCGGATGTGGGTGATGAGGGGATTGGTTCTGCTTGTGATTGTTTCCATGGTCACTCCAATGCAATGACGGTTTCGTTTTTCTCGATGGGACCCAGGGTAAAGAGGACGTCTCCCGGCCGGAAGGTCACATCCGGCTGGGGAGCGGGCAGGAAGGTGCCGTCGGTCCGCTGGATGGCGGTCACGTGGACCTGCCACTTCTTAGGGATCTCCAGTTCCCTCAGGGTCTTGCCCCGCCAGGACCAGGGCACCGGTGTCTTCACCAGGCTGTAGCCCTTGGCCAGGGGGATATAGTTCAAAATTTCCTTGTTGTCTAAGGTGTGGGCCAGGTTGCGGCCGCTCTCCCGCTCGGGGAAGACCACCTGGTCGGCCCCGATGCGCTTGAGGAGTTCCTCATGGCTGGCCGACCGGGCTTTGCAGACGATCCGGGGAATGCCCAGCTCCTTCAGGTTCAGGGTGATGAGGACGCTGGTGCCGATGTCGTCGCTGAAGGCCACCACGGCGCAGTGGGCCTCCCTGACCCCCAGGGCCTGGAGGACCTCCGGGTCCTGACAGTCGGCGGTCACCGCCTGGGTGACCTTGTCGGCCATGGCCTGGACGGCCTTGGGGTCGGTGTCCACCGCCAGGACCTGATGTCCCAGGTCGGCCAGCTCCTCGGCCACAGAGGCGCCGAAGCGGCCCAGGCCGATGACCACAAATTGCTTCATAGGGTCCTCCTTTCCGGACTCAGCCGATGAAGAGATCGCAGGTGGGATAGCTGATCCTGGACTCCCCGGGTCCCCGGATCAGAAAGGCCAGAGACAGGGCCAGGATGCCCGCCCTGCCCAGAAACATCAGGACCAGGAGGACGGACTGACTCAAGAGGGTGAGCTCTGCCGTGATGCCGGTGCTCAGGCCCACAGTGCCCACGGCGGCCACCGTCTCAAAGAGGACGAGCAGGAAGTCCATCCCCTCCACATGGGCCAGGACCACCGCCGCCAGAAAGGCGGTGATGACCACCGTAAAGGTGAGGGTCATGGCGTTGCGCACCTGGTTTCGGGGGATGGTCCGCCCACAGATCACGGTCTCGGGTCTGCCCCGGAGACCGGCCCACAGGGCGGCGGCCAGGACCAGGGCGGTGACCACCTTGATGCCGCAGGCGGTGGAGCCGCTGCAGCCGCCGATGAGCATAAAGAGGAGGCTCACGGCCTGGGCGGCCTGGGTCATCTGTCCCTGGTCAAAGAGGGCAAAGCCCGCCGTGCGCAGGTTCACCGACTGGAACAGGCCCCCCACCACCCGGTCTGCCGGGGCCATAGCCCCCAGGGTGCCCGGGTTGGACCACTCGGCCCAGGTGAAGTACACCCAGCCCAGCAGGAGGAGCACACCAGTGGCCAGGATGGCCAGACGGCTGTAGAGGGTCAGGCTCCGCCAGTTTTTGGCCAGGAGCAGGTCCTCCCACACGAAGAAGCCCAGGCCGCCGATGACGGTGAGCATCATGTGGACCAGGAGGACATGGGGATCCCCGGCAAATTCCCACAGGCTGCCCCCAAAGAGCTCGAAGCCTGCGTTGCAGAAGGCGGAGACCGCGTGGAAAAGGCTCTTCCACAGGCCCTCCCCCCAGCCGTACTCCGGCACGAACCGAACGGCCAGCAGAAGGGTCCCCGCCGCCTCAAAGAAGATGGTCCCCAGAAGGCCGTGGCGGACCAGTCGGGTCACCCCGCCGATGTTCCGCAGGCCCAGGGCCGAGGCCAGCATCACCCGCTGGGAGAGGATGATCTCCCGGCGGAAGAGGAGGAGGATCAGGCTGTAGGCCATCATGAAGCCCAGAGCCCCCAGCTGGACCAGCACCAGGATCACCAGCTGGCCCCAGAAGGACCACTGGCCGGCGGTGTCCACCAGGGTAAAGCCGGTGACGCAGACCGCCGAGGCCGAGGTGAAGAGGCTGGTGAAGAGGTCGGTGCTCTCCCCTGCCCGGGACATGACCGGCAGGGCCAGCAGAAGGGTCCCCGCCAGGATCATGGCGGCAAAGGACAGGGCGGCTGTCCGGGCCGGGTTCAGCCCCGCCCGGGCCCGCCAGGTTTGTCTCTTCCCCATATCAGATCAGGAAGAGGAGGGCGGTCACCAGGATCTGGGCCAGATGGACCAGCTGGTCGGTGACCAGATTGATCTTGTGCCGGTTGGCCTTCAGGTGGTCCACATAGCCGTGGATGGCGGCGTTGATGACGAAGGAGACCACAAAGGCCAGGTTCACATCGAAGCCGAACCACATCCAGGCCAGGGGCAGGTGGATCATAAAGCTCCAGCTCATGGAGTGGATGACCAGGGCCATGATGTAGTCGTGCTTGTACAGCTCGTCCGGGGCCACTTCCAGCCACCAGGACCGCTGCTTGAAGTTGGCCAGCTTGCCCTGGAGGACCCAGTCGTCCACAATGTGAGCAAAGATCATGGCCAGGATCATAAAGTAGGTCATAGGGAATTCCTCCCTTTCGTAATCAAAAAAGCCTCGCAGAGTTCGCTGTCCGCAGACAGCGAAGAAAGTTCAATCATGTTATCCGGCGGCGTGTACGTCGGATAACATACTGCTCAGGCTGCCAGTGTGAGGCCTTTAGGCCTTGCGCGCAGCAGCCTGCAAACCCACTCACTGAAAAGACTCGTCTTTTCAGTGAAGTTAAAAAATAGGGTACAGTCAACCTGTACCCTATTTCGGAGTCTTTTTAATTTGGTACAGGGGCTTAGTACAGCTTGGCACCGGCGGGGATGCGGTTAGACACCATCAGCAGGTTCAGAGCTTCCTTGCCGTCGTCCTCGTGGACGGCGGAGATCAGCATGCCGCAGGACTCAATGCCCATCATGGGTCTGGGAGGCAGATTGGTGATGGCGATGCAGGTCTTGCCGATGAGATCCTCGGGCTCATAGTACTCCCGGATGCCGCTGAGGATGGTGCGGTCGGTGCCGGAGCCGTCGTCCAGGGTGAACTGCAGCAGCTTCTTGCTCTTGGGCACGGGCTTGCAGTCCTTGACCTTGACGGCGCGGAAGTCGGACTTGGAGAAGGTCTCGAAGTCCACAGTCTCCTCAAAGAGAGGCTCGATCTTCACCTTGGAGAAGTCGATCTCCTCCACAGGGACTTCCTCCACCAGGGCTGCGGGCTTCTCAGCCTTCTTGCCGCCCTCGTCCAGGGGCTTCATGGTGGGGAACAGGATGACATCGCGGATGGAGTCGGAGCCGGTCAGCAGCATGGCGCAGCGGTCGATGCCGATGCCCAGGCCGCCCGTGGGGGGCAGACCGTATTCCAGAGCGTTGATGTAGTCCTCGTCCATCATGCCGGCTTCCTCGTCGCCCTTGTCGCGCATCTCCACCTGCTTCTGGAAACGCTCCTTCTGGTCGATGGGGTCGTTCAGCTCGGAGAAGGCGTTGCCCATCTCGCTGCGGCAGATGAAGAGCTCGAAACGCTCGGTCAGGCGGTGATCCTTGGGGGAACGCTTGGCCAGGGGGGAGACATCCACGGGATGCATGGTGATGAAGGTGGGCTGGATCAGCAGCTCCTCGATCTTCTGGTCGAAGCACTCGTACAGGGCATGGCCCCAGATGGGCTCGATGCCGTCCATGTCCACGCCTACGGACTTGGCGGCGGCCACGGCCTCCTCGTCAGACTCGATGGCCATGAAGTCCACGCCCAGGTACTCCTTGACGGCCTCAGCCATGGTCAGGCGGCGGAAGCCGGGAGCCAGGGAGATGTTCTCACCCTGCCAGGTCACATCATAGGTGCCCAGGATCTCCATGGCAGCGCCGGACAGGAACTCCTCGAACAGGTCCATCATGTCGTTGAAGTCGGCATAGGCCTCGTACAGCTCCACGGTGGTGAACTCGGGATTGTGCTTGGTGTCCATACCCTCGTTGCGGAAGATACGGCCGATCTCATACACACGGTCCAGACCGCCAACCACCAGACGCTTCAGGTGGAGCTCGGTGGCGATACGCATATACATATCCAGGTCCAGGGTGTTGTGGTGGGTGATGAAGGGACGGGCGGTCGCGCCGCCGGAGATGGTGTTCAGAACGGGGGTCTCAACCTCCATGTAGCCCCGGCCGTCCAGGAAGGAACGCAGGTAGGAGACCATCTTGCTGCGGATCTCGAAGTTCCGGCGGGACTCGGGGTTCATGATCAGGTCAACATAGCGCTGACGATACCGGGTCTCCTTGTCGGTCAGGCCGTGGAACTTTTCGGGCAGGGGGCGCAGGGACTTGGACAGCAGGGTGACCTCGATGCAGCGGACGGACATCTCGCCGGTCTGGGTGCGGAAGACCTCACCCTTGACGCCCACGATGTCGCCGATGTCGTACTTCTTCACATCTGCGTAGATGGCCTCGTCCATCTCGTCCCGACGGGCGTAGAGCTGGATGCGGCCGGTCTTGTCCTGCATATCAAAGAAGCTCACCTTGCCCATGCCGCGCTTGAACATGATGCGGCCGGCCACGGTGACGGTCTGGCCTTCCATGGCGTCAAAGTTGTCCTTGATTTCCTGGGCATAGTTGGAGACCACGAATTTGGTCTGCTCAAAGGGGTCCTTGCCTGCTTCCTGCAGGGCCTTCAGCTTATCACGGCGCACCTTCAGGATCTGAGAGAGGCTCTGTTCCTGCTCGCCGTTCTTCTTCTTTTCAGCCATGATTTGACGCTCCTTTATCTCTAAATCTGTGTGGAACTTACTGGATCTCCACGATCTTGTAACGGATGCTGCCTGCGGGGGCCTCCACGGTGACTTCCTCGCCGGCCTTCTTGCCCAGCAGGGCACGGCCGAAGGGGGAATCCTCGGAGATGCGGCCGTTCATGGGGTCAGCCTCCTGAGAGCCCACGATGGTGTAGGTCTCGGTCTCTTCAAACTCAATATCCTCAACGACCACAGTGCTGCCCACGTGGACGGTGTCCAAGGTGTCCACTTCCTCGATGATCACGTAGTTGGACAGGATCTCGTCCAGCTCGGCAATGCGGGAGTAGAGCTTGCCCTGCTCGTTCTTGGCCTCGTCGTATTCGCTGTTCTCAGACAGGTCGCCGAAGGAGCGGGCTTCCTTGATGAGCTCGGCCACTTCCTTTTCACGGACGGTCTTCAGGTAGTGCTGCTCCTGCTTGAGTTCTTCCAGGCGTTCTGCGCTGAGTCTGTATTCTTTTGCCATTTGTCACTTTACCTTCCTGATGGTATTTCATCATAATGTCCCGGCCCATGGGCGCAGGGATACATTATAATATAAAATCATTTTACATTCTAAGTATTATATGGACTTTGCCTTGGTATGTCAAGGATTATCGGTCGAATGGGGAAATTTCGTTACAGGGATGCCTATGGGTCATGCTGCATCGGCAGGCTACAACCCCTCAGTCAGTGCTTCGCACTGCCAGTTCCCCTTGCACAGGGGAGCCTTGAGGTTTGCACTCGCCTCAGCCTCCCTTGTGTAAAGGGAGGTGGCTCGCCGTCAGGCGAGACGGAGGGATTGCAGACCCAAAGGGCCCCACTCACGCTCCGAATCACGGCACCAACGCCCTCACCGCTGCCTGATACTGCAGGTCCTCCTCCAGAGGCAGGTCCCCATTCAGGAGTCTGGTGTTGGCCTCTTCGCTCAGCTCCACCACCGGGTCGGGCTCCACCCCGCTGCCGATGAGGCTCACCCCGCTGCCGGTGAAGTACCGGGCGGTGGACAGGCCTATGGCCGAGCCGTCGGAGAGCTCATAGAGCATCTGGGAGTACCCCTTGCCGCAGGTCCGGGTGCCCACCACCAGGGCATCGGCCCCCTCCCGCAGCTGGGCGGCCAGGAACTCGGCGGCACTGTAGCTCTCCTCATTCACCAGGACGGCCAGGGGCAGGTCCACAAAGTCCTCATCGGAGGTGTAGACCGTCTCCTCCCCGTTGTACTTCCGGCTGATGAACACATCCCCCTGGGGGAGGAGCAGGTCCAGGATGTCCACCAGCTCATGGACGTAGCCCCCGGGATTGTACCGCACGTCCAGGATGAGGGCTTTGGCCCCCTGGGCCTGAAGCTCCTCTACCCCCTGGGTCACCGAGTCGGCCGCCCCGGTGTAGAAATTATAGATGGTGATGAGGCCCACCCCGTCCTGAGTGAGGACCCAGTGGGCAGAGACCTCCTGGATGGTCCGCCGCTCCACGGTGACTTCCCGGGTGGTGCCGTCGGTCCCCTGGAGGGTCAGGACCACGGTGGTCCCCTCCTCCCCCCGGATGGCGGCGATGCAGTCCTCCCGGTTCTCCGGGGTCAGGTCGGTGCCGTCCACCGCCCGGATGATGTCCCCCGCCTGGACTCCGGCCTCTTCCGCCGGTCCCCCGGGGGTGACCTCCAGGATCACCAGGTCATTGGGGTCCTCCCGGCTGACGGTGACCCCGACGCCCACATACTGGTTGGCCCGGGCAGCCAGAGTGGACTGGTACTGGCTGGGGGTCAGGTAGTAGGACCACCGGTCTCCCAGGCCATCCACCATGGCCTTCAGGGTGGTCTGCCGCTGGAGGTCCTGGTCATACTCCCCCACGAACCTGTGGTCAATGAGCCGCTGGGCCTGAAGGAGTACCCGGCCATCTTCCCCGATGGCCGCCCAGATCCCTCCCACAGCGGCGGTGGCTCCCAGGACCAGACAGAGGAAACAGGCCAGAAGGGCCTTCCACCGGGGGATGGTTTTTCTTGTTTTTTTCGTTTCTTCCATGGATGTTTTCCTTCCTCGCTGCGGAGCAACAACCCCTCCGACTCGCCTGACGGCGAGCCACCTCCCCGGAGGTGAATTGGCCAACGGCCAAGAGAGGCTGGCCTGGGCCATTACACAGGGGAGGCGGAGGCGAGCACGAAACCTCAGGCTCCCTTGTGCAAAGGGAGCCTGAGGGATTGTAACCTGCCAGTGTTGCACCCACGTCCGAATAAAAGAAGCGGCGGCTGATAGCGCCGCCGCTTCCAAAATACAAATCAATAGGCCAGCAGGCCTGCCACCAGAGACAGGACCAGGGACAGGACCAGGACAATGGCGATGGCCGAAGCCATGATCTTGCGCACATCCCGCTTCTTTCTGCTCATTTCCGTCCCCCCTTACACCTGCAGGAACTTACGGATGGCGAAGGCAGAGCCGCCGCCGCCGATGACCAGGCTCACTGCCACGAAGACAGGCAGGACCACACCGGCCAGGTCGTGGAAGGGGATCATGGTGATGATCTCCAGGATGCCGCTCTCGGCCATGGCCTTGCCGATGAGGCTGTACACCCCCCACTGGCACACATAGGCCACCAGGCCGCCCATGAGGCCCAGCAGCAGGCCTTCCACCAGGAAGGGCCAGCGGATGAACCAGTTGGTGGCGCCGCACATCTTCATGATGGCGATCTCCTCCCGGCGGGAGAAGGTGGCCAGCTTGATGGTGTTGGCGATGATGAAGATGGAGATGAGGACCAGCATCACCACCAGGATGACGGCGATGGCTGTGGCCACGTTCCGCAGCATCACAAAGCCCTCGGCGATCTCCAGGGCAGCCCGGGTCTCGGCGATGCCGGTGACGGCCTCTACGTCGGCCACGGTCTGCTCCATGAGTTCGATGTCCTCCACGTGGATGGAGTACCGGTCCCGGAGGGAGTCGGCGGGGATGTCCTGGAAGAGGGCAGAGTTCCCCTGCTCGGCCTGGAAGTTCTTCAGGGCCTCCTCCTTGCTGGTGTAGGTGGCAGAGGCCACGTTGGGGATGGAGGCCAGCTTGGCCTGGAGGCTCATGGACTGGCCGGAATCCAGGCTCTCGTCCACATAGGCCAGAAACTCGTTCTCGTCCTCCAGCTGGCCCAGCATCTCGTTGACGTTGACGGCCACCAGGGAGAAGGAACCCATGATGAGAAGGCAGGCCACGATCATACACACGGACGCAAAGGACATGAGGCCATGGGTGAAGATGCTGCGGGAGCCCTCCTTGATATGATACCAGATCTGATTAGAGAACATTGTTGTAATACCCTCCTGCTGCATCGCTGATGATCCGGCCGCTCTCGATGGCGATGACGCGTTTGTCGAACCGGTTGACCAGCTCTTTTTCGTGGGTGACCACCAGGATGGTGGTGCCCATCTCGTTGATCTTCTCCAGCAGGGACATGATCTCCAGGGACCGGGCGGGGTCCAGGTTGCCCGTAGGCTCGTCGGCAATGATCACGCTGGGGTTGTTGGCCAGGGCACGGGCGATGGCCACACGCTGCTGCTCACCGCCGGAGAGCTGGGTGACCTTCTGGTTCTCCTTGCCGGTGAGGCCCACCAGCTTCAGGATGTAGGGGATGCGCCGCTGGATCTCACGGGTGTTGGCCCCCACGGCCCGCATGGCTACCTCCAGGTTCTGGCTGACGGTCTTCTTCTCGATGAGGCGGAAGTCCTGGAAGACCACCCCCAGAGTCCGCCGCATGAGGGGGATCTGCTTGGGGCTGATGTCGGTCATGTTGTAGCCGTTGACCATCAGGCGGCCCTCGGTGGGCTGGACCTCACCGGTGATGAGCTTGATGATGGTGGACTTGCCGGAGCCGGAGGGGCCCACCAGGAAGACGAACTCGCCGTCGTCGATCTGGACACTGACCCCCTTCAGGGCCCGGGTGCCGTTTTCATACTGCTTGTGGATGTCTGTCAGACGAATCAAAGTAACACTCCTTTGTTTCTCTCACCGCTGACCGTGGGCTCTCAGGACTCAATGCCCCGGGACACCAGATACTTCTTGACCATGAGGGCCACCTTGAAGGTGATGGCGTCGTCGAACTCCCGCAGGTCCAGGCCGGTGAGTTTCTTGATCTTCTCCAGGCGGTACACCAGGGTGTTGCGGTGGACGAAGAGCTTACGGGCGGTCTCGGAGACGTTCAGATTGTTCTCAAAGAACTTGTTGATGGTGAACAGGGTCTCCTGGTCCAGGGCGTCGATGGGGTTCTTCTTAAAGACTTCCTGGAGGAACATACCGCACATAACGGTGGGCAGCTGGTAGATGAGTCTGCCGATGCCCAGGTTTTCGTAGTTGATGATGGTCTTCTCGGTGTCGAAGACCTTGCCCACGTCGATGGCCACACCGGCCTCCTTGTAGGCACGAGCCAGGTCGCGAATGTGGCCCACCACGGTACCGATACCGATGGTGACCTTCACCTTCAGGGCCTGGGCCAGAGCATCCTCGATGCTCTTTGCGATCTTATAGATCTCCTTGCTGTCCCCGTCGGAGAGCATCTTGATGACCACAATGTCGCTCTCATTGATGGAGATGACAAAATCCTCCTGGCTGTCGGCGAACATATTCTGGACCACGTCCACGGCGGCGATCTCAGCAGAGCCCACCTGGCGGACCAGGAAGACGGCGCGCTGGGCCTCGGAGGTGAAGTGGAGCTCCTTGGCGCGGACGTAGATATCGCCCAGGAGGATGTTGTCGGAGATGATGCTCTTGACAAAGGCGGTCTTGTCGTGCTTCTCCTCATAGTAGGCCTTGGCGCTGTTCAGGGCCACGGTGACCATGGAGCAGATGAGCTTGGCCTGCTCGTCGCTGCCCTGGACAAAGGCAGCGTAGTCAAAGTGGGCACCCCGGCTGGCCAGGGGCTTAAAGGTCTTATCGCCGTAGATGATGGCAGGACCGTCGTTGGCGGTCATGGCAGCGGCTGCCCCCTCCCACTTCTCGCCGATCCAGGTCAGCTGGTTGCAGGACACCACGGTGCCCTGGTCGTCCACAACGCCGATGACGCGGTCGGTACACTCCTTCATCTGGAGAACGATGCCTTGAAAAACTCTGGTGGACATACTTGTTTCCTCCTCATATTCTCTCTCAAAAAAGCCGAGATCCCCGCGGGAAATGGGAAAAAAGGGGCCGACTTTCTCTAAATTACAAGAATTGCGTGGTTTTCTGGGCTATATTATACAATTTCCACAGAGCGATTTCAACAGGTTATTTATGAATTTTTGGTGAAAATACCGAAAAATTTTTCCTCACAGGCCCAATTCTTCCTTTTCCCGGTCAGAAAGGTACCGCCAGCGGCCCGGTGGGAGTATGGGATCTAACTTCAGAGGGCCCATGGAGAGCCGCTTGAGATAGGTGACGGGCTTACCCCGGGAGGCCAGCATCCGCTTGACCTGGTGGTATTTGCCCTCCCGGAGGGTGACCAGAGCCTGGCCGGGGTCCTCCAGGATCTCCAGCTCTGCCGGGAGGCACTCCGTGCCGTCACCCAGCACAATGCCTGTTTCAAAGGCCTGGCAGTCAGAGGGGTCCAGCACCCCGTCCACCTCGGTGTAGTAGACCTTGTCCACGTGCTTGCCGGGGGCCAGGAGCCGGTGGGCCAGCTGGCCATCGTTGGTCAGGAGGAGAAGGCCCTCGGTGTCCTTGTCCAGACGGCCCACAGGGAAAAGGCCGATCCGGCGGAGCTCCTTGGGCAGGAGGGTCAGAACGGTCTCGTCCCGGGGGTCCTCCGTGGAGGACACCACCCCGTCGGGCTTGTGGAGCATGATGTACACGAACTTGTCTGTATTGATGGGGTGGCCGTCCACGGTGACCAGGGCCCCTTCCGCCACCTTGTCCTCGGGACCCCTGGGGGGCTGGCCCTCCACCTTCACCCGGCCGGCCTTCACCAGGGCCTTGGCATCCTTCCGGGACCACTTGCCTGTGGCCGCCAGGATCTTGTCCAGTCGTTCCATGCTGCATCCTCCTCGGTTCGTCATTTCTTGGCAGAATATTATATCATACTTTTCCCCCGGTGGACATACCCTGTGGAGAAGAAATCCCGCCGCCCACGGCAGGAAAGGAGCCAACACTCATGTTCATCATCACCAAAAAGATCCCCCGGCGCAGGCTCACCGCCGCCCTCTTTCTGTTCCTGCTGACCCTGGGTCTCTTCGGGGCAGGGCTGGAGCTGTCCCATGACATCCGGGCCGCCTCGGTGTCCCTCCCCAGCCAGCCGGACCCCACGGGGATCCGCTCCAACCAGGACCGCATCGACTATCTGGAGGGCTTTGGCTGGATCACCGGGGAGGACCCAGCCGCGGTGGAGGAGATCCTTCTGCCGGAGTCCTTCGGGAAGGACTACAGGGACTATCTGAATCTCCAGTCGGAGCAGGGCTTTGACCTCCAGGCATACGCCGGGAAGACCGTGAAGCGGTATACCTACCAGATCAAGAACTACCCCGGCCTCCGGGAGAACATCTGGGCCAGTATGCTGGTGTATCAGAATACCGTCATCGGCGGGGAGGTGTTCTGCAGCGAGGGAGACGGTTTCACCCAAAGTCTGGTATATCCTGCAGAGAGTGGGCGGATGTAGGCATCCGCCCCTGCAGGCGTGGCACTATGCTCGTAGGGGCCGATGACCACATCGGCCCTGCCCACGTCACGCCCACACCCAACCCCACGGAAGAAAGCAGGCCGTTTACACAAACCAATAAGCCTCCCTCTCCGAGGGAGGTGGCTCGCCGTTAGGCGAGTCGGAGGGAGTTTATTCCTGTGAGGTCACGCATGCTCCCCCAGTCAGCTTCGCTGACAGCCCCCTCCCGGAGGGGGCCTTTCTCTCTCCCGCCCCACAAAAAAAGCAGAGCCTCCCGGCTCTGCTTTTCTCATTCCTTGATGCGAACTTCCATCTGGGGGAAGGGGATGGTGATCCCCTCCCGGTCAAAGGCCGTCTTTACCATATCCATCAGGTCATCATACACCGTCCAGTAGTCGGCATTGCTGCACCACAGGCGGATGGTGTACTCGATGGCGCTGTCCCCGAAGTCGGACACCCGCACATAGGGGGCGGGCTCGGCCAGGACGGCGGGATGGGCGGAAAACTCCCGGATGAGGACCTCCTTCACCTTCTCCACCGGGTCCCCGTAGGAGGCCGTGACCGTCCGCTGGACCCGTCGGATGGCTTCGGTGGAGTGGTTGTCCACCTCCGCATCGGCCACCACACGGTTGGGCAGGATGACCACCTGCCGGTCGAAGGTGGTGAGCTTGGTGTGGACCATGCCGATCTCCCGGACGTAGCCCTGGGCGGAGCCGATGACCACATAGTCCCCCACCTTGAAGGGGTGGGTGGCCAGGATGGACAGGCCGCCGGCCAGATTGGCCAGGGTGTCCTGGACGGACAGGGAGATGGCCAGACCGGCGATGCTGGCCAGGGCCAGCAGGGAGGTGGCGTTGATCCCCAGGGCCTCGGCCACCACGGTGAGGATCACGAACCACAGGAGGATCTTCACCGCCGAGTGGATGAACTTGTGGAAGCTGGGCTCGATCTTGCTCCGGGCCAGGGCCCGGTCCACCAGGGTCATGATGATCCGCTTCACCACCATGCCCGCCACCAGCAGCAGCAGGGCAAAGGCGATGGTCTTCATGGCCCCCTCCCAGCCGTGGCGGGTCAGCGCCTCCAGACCCTCGGTGATGCTCTCCCCCAGGGCCTCGGTATCAATACTCGCAGACATATGCTATCTCCTCTACGAAAAAAGAGGGCAAAGCCGAAGCTTTGCCCTCTTGGTTGAGATTCAGTTAAGAATTACTCAGCGATCTCGGTGACAACACCGGAACCGACAGTACGGCCGCCCTCACGGATAGCGAAACGCAGGCCGGGCTCGATAGCGATGGGGGTGATCAGCTCGACGTTCATGACAACGTTGTCGCCGGGCATGCACATCTCAACGCCTTCGGGCAGGGTGATGACGCCGGTAACGTCAGTGGTACGGAAGTAGAACTGAGGACGATAGTTGTTGAAGAAGGGGGTGTGACGGCCGCCTTCGTCCTTGGACAGGACGTAAACCTGGCCGGAGAACTTGGTCAGGGGCTTGATGGAGCCGGGCTTAGCCAGAACCTGGCCGCGCTCGATTTCCTTCTTGTCAACGCCGCGCAGCAGGGTGCCGACGTTGTCGCCTGCCTCTGCATAGTCCAGCAGCTTACGGAACATTTCGATACCGGTAACGGTGGTCTCGCGGGACTCTTCCTGCAGGCCGACGATCTCGACCTTGTCGCCCAGGTTCAGCTGGCCACGCTCGACACGGCCGGTAGCAACGGTGCCACGACCGGTGATGGTGAAGACGTCCTCGACGGGCATCAGGAATGCCATGTCAGCCTTACGGTCGGGAGTGGGGATGTACTCGTCGACTGCGTCCATCAGCTCCTTGATGCAAGCATAGTCGGGGTTGGAGGGGTCGTTGTCCTCGCAGGTCAGAGCCAGCAGAGCGGAACCCTTGATGATGGGGATATCGTCGCCGGGGAACTCATAGAAGGACAGAGTCTCGCGGATCTCCATCTCGACCAGCTCCAGCAGCTCTTCGTCGTCCATCAGGTCAGCCTTGTTCAGGAAGACAACGATTGCGGGCACGCCGACCTGACGAGCCAGCAGGATGTGCTCACGGGTCTGAGCCATGGGGCCGTCGGTAGCAGCGATGACCAGGATAGCGCCGTCCATCTGAGCAGCACCGGTG
>JAFVUT010000195.1 GCA_017502545.1 Ruminiclostridium sp. | reverse complement strand
GAACATGACCACGGCGCACAGGCCGATGATCCGGAAGCTCTGTTTCCGCAGGCCCTTCAGCTCGTCGTGGTTGGAGGCTCCGTAGTGGAAGCCGATGATGGGGGCCACACCCACCGTGTAGCCAATGAAAACCGCCAGGAAGATCATGCACACATACATGAGGACGCCATAGGCGGCCACGCCGTTCTCCCCGGCGTACTTCATCAGCTGGATGTTGTAGAGCATGCTCACCAGGGACATGGCGATGTTGGTCATGAGCTCGGAAGAGCCGTTGACGCAGGCCTTCCCCAGGGCGCGGCCGTCCCATTTGGTCTTGCCCAGCCGAAGGGTGCTGGTGTTGGGCCGGGAGAAGTAAATGAGGGGGATGACCCCGCCCACCACCTGGCTCAGGGCGGTGGCGGCGGCGGCACCCACCAGACCAAACTGGAAAACAGCCACCAGCAGGGCGTCCAGGACCATGTTGGTGACACCGGCAGCGATGGTCACCGCCAGGCCCAGCTGGGGCTTTTCCGCCGTGACGAAGAAGGATTGGAAGGCGTACTGGAGCATATAGGCCGGGACGGCCAGGAGGATGATCCGCCCGTAGGTGACACATCCTTCCAGCATCTCCCCCTCAGCCCCCAGGGCGGAGGCGATGGCAGGGAGGAAGGCGATGCCCAGGGCGGCGATGAGGATGCCGGAGCCGATGGCCACGTAAATGAGGAGGGAGAAGATCTCCCGTGCTTTTTTATAGTCCCCCATGCCCATGGTCATGGCAACCAGGGCGGAGCCGCCGGTGCCGAACATGAAGCCCAGACAGCCCAGGATCATCAGGACGGGCATAATGAAGTTCACGGCGGCGAAGGGGGTCTTGCCCACGAAGTTGGACACGAAGAAGCCGTCCACCACGCCGTAGATGGAGGTGAAGATCATCATGGCGATGGAGGGGAGGGTGAACCGGACCAGCCGCCCGTAGGAGAAATGGTCGGAGAGCTGGATGGGTGTTTTTTTAGCCATGGCTGCCTCCCAGCCGCTGACGGCTTTTCTCTTTCAGGTCATCCAGATACCGCTGGGTCAGGCGGAGGTAGAGGGTCCGCTCCTCCTGGGTCCAGGCGGCGAAGATCTCATCCTCCAGGGCCAGAACGGGGTGGACTTTCTCCCGGCACAGGGTCTGGCCCGCAGGGGTCAGGAAGAGCTTTTTCTTTCGTGTTCCGGCGGCCTCCAGGGTGATCCGGCCGTCGGATTCCAGCTTCCGCAGGGCGGAGTTCACCGTCTGCTTGGGCAGGCCGGTGAGCTGGACCACCTGGCTCAGGGGGGCAGGTCCCTCCAGAAGGCTGAGGGTATATAGAATGGCAAAGGCGCTGTCCGACAGGCCCAGAGACTGGGCGATGACGTGATAGACCCCGTTGGTCTCGGCCATCAGGTGGTTGAAGCGCCGCATATCCGCAGATTGTGTGTAGTGCATAGGTCCTCCAAGGTACGAAATCATACCAAGAGATTATAGTACGATTTCATACCAATGTCAACAGCAAAGCCCACGCCAAAGGGCGTGGGCTTTGTCTCAATCCTGTTTTTCCGGGAACTGGACGGGGATGCCGTTGACCTCCACCCCGTCGTCGGCGGGGATGAGGATGTACTTGCGGCCCCCGATGACCCGGGTCTCCACCAGGTAGCTGGCCTCCGGGTCCACGGAGATCTTCACCTGAGGGGTCTCGATGGTGAACTTTTTGCTGTCGATGAGGTTCGTGGGCTTCAGGGGGGCATCGGGGCCAAACTCCTGGGCGCACTTGCGCTGGAATGCCTGGACCCGCTCCCCGGGAACACCGCCCCCCTTCAGGATGGTCCCCAGGTCCTGGGTCGAGAGCTCCAGGGGGTTGGGGTCCTTGCTCTCCTTGTGATCCAGGATGACCTCCCGGATCTGCTCGTGGACCTGCTGGAGGACGTCGAAGCTGCAGTCCTCATCCAGAGCGTCGGAGAGGACGGAGAGGAAGGTCTCCTTCTGCTTCCCGGCGGACATGGGGGGCTCGGTGTGGAAGATGGTGTCGATGAAGGTCTGGTGGAGCTCGTTGGGGTCCTTGGCGTAGTACAGGGCGTTGTAGATGTTGGCCGCCCGGTCGTCAAAGGCGGGGAAGAGGAAGCCCAGGGCAGGGGGAGCCACGGTGTGGCTGATCCCGCTGCTGTGGAACTGGTTCTCCCCGGGGAAGTAGGCCAGCTCGGGCTTGCCGTCCTTCACGGGGCAGATGGAGCAGAGGAGGTAGGTGTACACCGTGTCCGAGGCATCCGTCTGGGTCACGTCATCCTTGCCCTTGTAAGGGACGTCGTAGGCATCGTAGGCCAGGAGGATGAGGTAGTTGGTGTCCTCCATGGTCACCGCCTGGATGACCTTCTGGAAGAACTCCTCCCGGAGACCGGGGTCGTTCAGGCCGGAGTTTCGCAGGTCGGACAGGAGCTTGTGCTCCTCCCCCTTCATGACCTGCTGGGTGGAGAAGGTGATGTCGATGAGGTTCTTTCCCAGGCCCCCGGACAGGACCTTTTTCAGCAGGGACAGGTATTTTTCGTTTTCAAACTCGCTGAGCAGGCCCAGAGAGGTGTCGATGCGGGAGATGATCTCCTTGCTGCTGTTGTTGACGAAGCAGCCGTACAGTTTGCTGATGCCGCACTTGTTGGGGGCGATACGGCGACGGATCTCGTTGAGTTCTTTCTGATTCATGGGAAACCTCCGGGGGAGTTGTGTTGTGAATGTACCATCATGGCTCCCTTGTGCAAAGGGAGCTGGCATGGCGAAGCCATGACTGAGGGATTGTCGCCCACGTGGTTGTATGACCAACGCTGGCGGGCCGATGTGGGCATCGGCCCCTACAATGGTATGTCGAACTTAAAGTGTATGTTGGTTCGACTGAGTATACCACATATTTTTTCAAATTCCAATGCGTGGGTTTTTCCTCTGTCCTGTGTATGGTAGTATAGAGACAAAGAAAGGAGGCGATGGCATGAAGGATGAAAAGCTGGTCCGGCGATTGAAAGACCGGGACGAGACCGCCCTGGAAGAGCTCCTGCGCCGGTTCGGCCCCCTCATGCGGTACATCATCGCCCCCATTTTGCCGGGGGAGCAGGACCGGGAGGAATGCCTTTCCGAGACGGTCATGACCGTGTGGGAGAAGATCGAGTCCTACGACCCGGAGAAGGGGAACTGGACCACCTGGCTCACGGCGGTCACCCGGAACGGGGCGCTCAACAAGGCCAGAAGCCTCCGCCGAAGGGAGACCCAGGAGCTCACCCCGGATATCCCATCCCCGGGACCCACCCCCGAGGAGCGGGTCATCCAGCAGGAGCGGGAAGCCGCCCTGGTGGAGGCCATCCAATACCTGGGGGACCGGGAACGGATGCTCTTTTATCGAAAATACTACTACCGGCAGTCCACCGCCCAGATGGCCGCCGAGCTGGGTATGACCCAGCGGGCGGTGGAAGGGAGACTGTATCGGATCAAGCAAAAGCTGCGCAAACGGTTGGGAGGTGACGGGGATGCGTAAGGAACCCATGACCGAGCGGGACTTCGACCTGCTGCTGGAGACCAGCCTGCCCGAAGCGCCCCCCTCCGACGTGACCAAATGGGTCAACCCCTGGCGGACCGCCATGGACCGGATTTTGGTGGGCTTTGCCCTGAAGGGGATCACCCTGCACTTCTTCCTGCTCCAATATATCCTGCCGGCCATCGGCTCGGTCCTGCTGCTCCTGGGCTTCCGGAGCCTGCGGAAGGAGAACCTGTGGTTCCGGCTGTGTTATTTGATCTCTGTGTTCCAGGTGGCCGAGACCCTGGTGTGTCTGGTCGCCAACGCCACCATCTACAGTGGAGCGGTGAACCGGTTCCTGCTGGGCTATGCCGTCCCCCTGCTGGGGGTGAACCTGATCCAGCTGCTGTGCTTCTGGCTGGGGTTCCGGGCTGTGCGGAAGAAGGCCGGTCTGGCCCCTGGGGCCGCCAGCGCCTTTGCCCTCCTGGTTTGGAGCGCCATCATCTCCTGGCTGGGCCTTCTGGAGGTGGGGAATATGCCCCTTCTGATCGGGGGCATCATCCTGGTACTCTATCTCTGCATCCTCCGGTGCCTGTGGGTGCTTTCCACCCGGCTGGACGAGGCGGGGTATGCCGTCCGGGCCGCCCCGGTCCGGGTGGAGGACGGTCTGGTGGTGAAGATCTTTGCCGGTGTTCTGGTGGTGGGAATGGCTGTGGGCTATGCCTTCTTTGACAGCTACCCCATGGCGTGGACCCCGGCTGTGGAGACCGGCCATCAGGAGATCAAGGATCATCTGGTGGAGCTGGGGGTTCCCGAGCAGGTGGTGAATGACCTGACGGAGGAGGACCTGGCTGCCTGTGAGGGGGCACTGCAGGTCATTGTGGAGCAGCAGAGGAACCACGACGTCAATTTTTATGGGGATGAGCTTCTTGTGTCCGAATTGGCCATCCAGTTGGATGAGGACACCTGGAAACTGATCCACCACTTCTGGTGGGAGAACGATCCGGGCTTCTATGGCATGGAGGGCATTCAGATCTGGCCTGCCTATCGGCAGGGAGAGGGCTGGGCCCAAGCGGGAGACTGGACGGGACAGCTCCTGCACGACCGGGACGGCCAGGCCTATACGGCACACTATTACAGGTTAGGGGAAGAGACCTATACCAGCCAGACCATATTCTGGGGAGAGCAGACAAGCACGGATGTGTTTGCGGAGTTTTCCCTGCCCAAGGAAGGGGAGAACCACCGAGGGTATGTTGCGTATGACGTCCAAGAGGTCCGGGAGGGCTGGGTGGCGGATTCCTGGCTGAACTATATCCATCAAAGCAGTAAGGTCCAGTATCCGGTCCGGACCCCTGTGGAGTACCGAAAGAGCGGCTCCTGGAGCAACCATCCCTATACAATGGTTCAGACGGCTCTGCAGTTTCGGGTGGAGGAAGGAACAGCCAAGCGATTTTAAGAGAAAAAAGGCTCCCTCGTCAGAGGGAGCCTGGCGGTCCTTGCTTTTGCCCGCCCGACCGGATATAATGAGAAAAACCAACCACGGAGGTTTTTTCCTATGTATGGACCTATCCTGCCCCAGGGGGATGCCGCGGCCCTGATGCCCGGTGCATCCTACAGTGTCCCGGGGCTGTTTCTCTATTCTGACCTCATCTACGCCGCCCTGGACCAGGTGAAGGCCAAGTTCGACTACGACATTCCCGTGAAGTTTATCTACGGCTCGCCTCAGGTCCGGTGGAACTGCGGCCGTCCCGTTCTCATTGACCACGGCTACACCGACACCGACCTGGAGACAGAACTCCGAAAGGCCGTGGACCGGGGGATCACCCCCCTCCTGCCCTTCTCCTCCCCTGTCATCACAGAGGAGGAGCTGGCGGATCCCAGAGGCAATGTTCTTCTGTCCCTTCTGGACAGGCTGGGGGGCGGGGTCATCGTGGTCAGTTCACTTCTGGAAGACTACATCCGCACCAATTACCCCAACATCCAGTTCCACGCCTCGGTGATCATGACCTGCTACGGGGCGGACCGGACCCCGGACTACTACCGGGATCTGTCCCGCCGCTATAACCGCTACGTGGTCCACCCGGACGACAACTTTGACTTAGACCTCCTGGGCAAGCTCCCCCGGCAGGGGGCGGAGATCATGGTCAACGAGCGGTGCGTCCGGAACTGCCCCCAGCGGGGAGACCACTACCTGGCCAACGCCAGGGACCAGGTGGCCATGATCGAAGGGACGGGGGAGTTCACGGGCTTTCTGGACCGCTGCCCCAACGTCCCCGATTTCAAGCAGCAGACCACCAGGGAGCGCAACGCCTCCCTGAAGGCCCGTGAGTGCCAGGACATCCGGGCCATGGGCTATGACCTCTTTAAGCTCCAGGGCCGCCTGGACATTCCCTATGCCTTCTTCTTCGATTTCTTCCGGTACACCCTGGAAAACGAGGTGGCCTTCCCGGCCATGTACGCCCCCTTCTGCTTCGCCATCCGGAACCACCTGAAGGCCACGGAGCGCAAGCGCCGGGAGAAGGGGAGATGAAAGGGGACCTGACCCAGGGGAGCATCACCAAAGGGCTGCTCCTGTTCTCCCTCCCTCTCATCTGCGGGAATCTCCTCCAGCAGGTCTACAATCTGACGGATACCTGGCTGGTGGGCCGGGTCCTGGGGGAGACCGCCCTGGCGGCGGTGGGGTCCTCCTACACCCTCGTGACCTTCCTGACCTCCATCCTGCTGGGTCTGTGCATGGGCAGCTCGGCCTACTTCTCCATCCAGTTCGGGCGGCGGGACATGGCCCGCCTCCGGCAGGGCATCTTCCAGTCCTTCCTCCTCATCGGAGGGCTGACCCTGGCCCTGAACCTGGCGGTCTTTCTGGCTCTGCCCTGGTTTCTGGAGGTCCTCCGCATCCCCAGGGATGTGGTCCCCTTTGCCGGAGAATACCTGTGGTGGGTCTT
>JAFVUT010000194.1 GCA_017502545.1 Ruminiclostridium sp. | reverse complement strand
TCGCTCTGGCCGCCGTGTTCATCATCGGTCAGATCATCTCTGCCCCCATCCTTCGGGCCGGGGCCTACCAGCAGCTGCTGGAGGTGGACACCGGCGACTTTGCCACCGAGATCGAGCAGGTCTCCTACAACGAGGTCCCCATGCTGGACGAGGCCTCCACCCAGCGTCTGGGCGACAGAAAGCTGGGTGAACTGTCCGACATGGTCAGCCAGTTCGAAGTCTCCTATGACTACACCCAGATCAACTACCAGGGCAGCCCCGTCCGTGTGACCTCCCTGGAGTACGGCGACTTCTTCAAGTGGTTCCTGAACACCAAGGAAGGTCTTCCCGCCTATGTGACCGTTGACATGGTCACCCAGGAGGCTGAGGTCGTCCGTCTGTCCTCCCTGGGTCTGGAGGGCATGCGCTACTCCCCCTCCGAATACTTCACCCGTGACCTGCTGCGTACCGTCCGCTTTGCATACCCCACTTATATGTTCAGCCAGCTCCACCTGGAAGTGGATGAAGACGGAACCCCCTGGTGGGTCTGTCCCCGTGAAGTCCGCACCATCGGCCTCTTCGGCGGTACCGATGTGGTGGGCGCTGTCCTGCTGAACGCCTGCACCGGCGAACACACCTACTATACCCTGGAGGAGATCCCCACCTGGGTGGACCGTGTCTTCTCCGCCGAGCTCATCAGCCAGCAGTATGATTACCACGGTGTCTATGTGAACGGCTTCATCAACTCCCTGCTGGGTCAGAAGGATGTCACCGTCACCACCGAGGGCTACAACTATCTGGCTATGAACGACGACGTGTATATGTACACCGGTATCACCTCTGTGAACAGTGACCAGTCCAACATTGACTTCCTGCTGTCCAACCAGCGCACCAAGGAGACCACCTATTATGCAGCTCCCGGTGCCATCGAGACCTCTGCTATGGCTTCTGCCCAGGGCGTGGTCCAGGACCTGGGCTACACCGCCACCTTCCCCCTGCTGCTGAATATCGGCGGTCATCCCACCTACTTCATGTCCCTGAAGGACAGCTCTGATCTGGTCAAGATGTACGCTATGGTCAACGTCTCCCAGTATCAGATCGTGGCAACCGGTGTGACCGTTGCCGCCTGTGAGAGCAGCTACCTGTCCCTGCTCCAGCAGCACGGCATCCCCGTGGACGTGGGAGACGGTCAGGATATCATCATCGATCAATCCGCTGTCTCCGGCACTGTGGCCGAGATCCGCACCGCCGTTCTGGACGGCAACACCTGGTACTATGTCCGCCTGGAGGGCGCCGACACCTTCTATGCACTGGCCGCCAAGGCTGACCAGAACGTGATCCTCCTGAATGTGGGCGACAGCATCTCCATCCAGACCACCGTGGGCGAGGAGGAGTCCGGCAATATCATCAACGCCCTGTCCATCTCCGACGGCAGTGAAGCGGAACCCACACCTGCTCCCGAAGAGGTTCCCGAGACCACGGAGGATGCGCCTGCCGAGGAGTAATACTCCCTAATATAGAGAAAAGAGAGGAATCATCCCTATGAAAGTTTTACTTTGGGTCCTGGGTATCCTGATGTCGGTCTGCGGCGTTCTCCTGGCCGCAACACCCCTTATGACCTTCTGGGAAACCAGCTACTTCTTCATCGTCCTGCTCATCGTTTATGGCTTCGGCGCCATCCTGCGGGGCATCAGCAAAAAATCCTTTGACACCGGGTTTCTCTTCGGTGTCCTGAGCCTGGTGGCCGGTCTGGCCATTCTGTTCGTCCCCGGCCTCAAGTTCATGACCAGTACCACCATCATCTATATGCTGGCGATCTGGTTCCTGCTTCAGGGCGCTGTGGCCCTGACCATGGGCCTCCGGGGCAAGAAAAACGGGGCTGAGACCTCCAAGTGGCTGGGCAACATCGTCATGGCTGTCCTCTGCCTTATCCTGGGCATCTACTCCCTGTTCCACCCCGTGGCCCTGGCCTTCTCGGTGGGTATGCTCCTGGGCATCTACTTCATTGTCTCTGGCGTGAACCTGGTGATCCTGGGCTTCCAGATCGAAACGAAAAAAGAGCCATAAAGGCAAAAAAGCAGCTCCGATGCCAATGCATCGGAGCTGCTTTTTTGCTTTTCTCACGGACTTCTTAGTGGTCCATCAGGAATTCGGAGAGGTTGTACACACGCAGGGACATGACCAAAGCTTGCTCACGGGTGGCGGTGGCGTAGCCTCTGGCGATCTGCTCGGGGGTGACCGCTTTGGGGGCAAAGTGGGTGGCATCCACACCCTTGATGATACCCATCTTGGTCATGAAATACACAGAAGGCTTGGCATAATCGGAGATGTCAGCGTCATCGGCGTACTTCTTCACACCGGTGGTGTCCAGGTAGTACAGGTGATCGGTGGCATAGGTCCACTCGTCAAACTTGTACTTCTTGATGGCACGGCACAGCATGGTGGCCAGCTGCTCACGGGTGATCTTGCTGTCCGGTGCGAATCTGGTGGCATCCACGCCCACCGTGATGTTCAGCGCATAGGCCTTCTCGATGCTCTCACGGTCGATGTGACCGTAAATGTCATAGAAAGGAGAGCCATAGGCATAGGTATCCTGGCCAATCAGAGTCTCATAGAGCTGGACGGCAATGGCAGAGAACTCGGCACGGGTGACGGGCTTGGACAGGTCCTTGCCCTGGAGGGTCTCAGGGATCAGACCGTAGAAATCAGCGTCAATGATCTCATCCTTGGCCCACTCAGAAACCAGACCGAAGGAGAAGGTACGGCTGTTGCCGCCTACAAAGCCGGAAATATTGTTGCCGCTCAAAGTACCTCTGAATTCAGACAGGTTCCAGGTCTGATTGGAACTGCTCTGGCTGATGATGGAGGTGCCCTTCATGGTAAATGCGCCGGTATTGAAATTAAATGTACCTTTGAAATTATAGTTGACCCAAACCATCTCTGTGTTTTGCCCTTCCACGGTGGTGACCTTAGCCACGCCAGAGATGTTGCCGTTGGCATCACAGTTGTTGATGGTCATATTCATATACCGCTGGACCAAATTCGTCTCACTCAGGTGCCAACCGGTGTACTGGCCATACCAGGAAGTTCCGGCAATGGAGCCGGGGGTATAGGCCGCAAAGGCCGGGACCACCATGGTGCAGAGAAGGACCAGCATCATCAGAAGGGAGATCAGTCGTTTCTTCATGTTCTCAATCCTTTCATTCTTATTGACACAGTTGTCATTGTAATAATTTTAACACAGAACGGATGGGTGTCAAGATTCTTTCCCCATAACCTGTTCCTGGGCACGGACCAGGCCGGCATACTCCCCGTTCAGGGCCATGAGTTCCTGATGACTGCCCTGCTCCAGGATGCACTCCCGGTCCACCACGGCGATGCGGTCGGCGTTTCGGATGGTGGACAGGCGGTGGGCAATGACGATGGAGGTCCGCCCCTCACACAGCCGGTCGAAGGAGGCCTGGATCTTTGCCTCGGTGACACTGTCCAGAGCGCTGGTGGCCTCGTCCAGAATGACGATGGCAGGGTCCTTCAGGAAGACCCGGGCGATACTCACCCGCTGCTTCTGGCCGCCGGAGAGCATGACGCCCCGCTCGCCCACATAGGTCTCATAACCGTCAGGCATGTTCAGGATATCCTCGTGGATCTCCGCCAGCTTGGCGGCCCGGATCACCTCTTCGTCGGTGGCCTCGGGCCGACCGTAGCGGATGTTCTCCATGACGGTATCGGCAAAGAGGAAGACATCCTGCTGGACGATGCCGATCTGTCTTCTCAGAGAGTTTTGGGTCACATCCCGGATATCCTGTCCGTCCACCCGAATGCCGCCCTGGGTCACATCGTAAAAACGGGGGATCAGCTGGCAGATGGTGGTCTTGCCGCCGCCGGAGGGACCCACGAAGGCGAACTTCTCCCCTGCCCGGATGTGCAGATCCACATCCCGCAGGACTTCCGCCTTGTCGTTGTAGCGGAAGGAGACCCGGTCCAGAACAATGTCCCCCTTCACGTCTTTCAGTTCCGCTGCATCGGGCTTGTCCTGGATCTCAGGGTCCAGCCGCATGAGCTCCAGGAAACGGGTGAAGCCGGCAGAGCCCATCATGAACTGCTCCACAAAAGCGGAGAGCTTTCGGACGGGGGTGATGAAGGTAGTCACATACAGGGTAAAAGCCAGCAGGTCGGCATAGTTCACTACACCCTGCATGATATAGTAGCCGCCGGCACCGATGACCAGAACGGGCATGATGGACATGCAGAACTCCAGGCCGCCCATATAGGTGGCCATGGTCTTATAGTACCCCCGTTTGGCCTGGACGAACTGGCCGTTCATGGCGTTGAACTTGGCTTTCTCGGTCTCTTCGTTCTGGAATGCCTTGGCTGTCCGCATGCCGGAGATGCCCGACTCAATGGAGGCGTTGATCTCCGCCGTCTTGGCCTTGAGCTTCAGGTTGGCCTTGCGCATCCTGCGGCGCTGGTAGAGGGTAAAGGCCAGGAAGAAGGGCACGATGCCAAAGGCCAGCAGGGCCAGCCGCCACTCGATGGTACACATGATACAGAAGGCGCCCACCAGGGTGACAGAGGAGATGAACAGGTCTTCCGGTCCATGGTGGGCCAGCTCGGTGATCTCAAAGAGGTCATTGGTCACCCGGGACATGAGAACACCGGTGCGGTTCTTATCATAGAAGCTGAAGCTCAGGCTCTCCAGATGGGCATAGAGATCCCGGCGAAGGTCGGCCTCCACCCGGACACCGAAGAGATGGCCCCAATAGGAGACCGTGAAATACAGAAATCCCTTGGCGATATAGGCAGCAATGAAAATGGCCACCACCATGAAAAACATCCGGTAATCCTGATTGGGCAGCAGGTTGTTGACCACCTCACGGGATGCGTAAGGGAAAGCCAGGTCGATCAGGCAGATCAGAAAAGCACAGGTCATATCCAGGATGAACAGATGCTTGTGAGGCCCATAATAGGAGAGGAATATTTTCAGGGGATGGGTCTTTTTGTAGTCGATGGTTTTGCGCATAGCAAGATCCTCCCGGTTTGATTCGTTGGGTTTATTATACCCGGAATATCCCCTCCTTGCAATTCCTTCCTGCGATATGTTTTCCCCGTGCTTTATGTTGACACTCTATATTAAGTGGTGTATTATGGAAATAATAGTACGAATTCTAACATTTGGAGGTGAGCCCATGGATCTTGCACACAATGGAACCAGCCATGTGATGTCTTTTCTGGCTGTGGTAAACCAGCTTCATCGGCTGGTCACCAATGTTCCGGCAGGCACCCTGCCCCAGGGCATGACCATTTCCCAGCTGGCTACCATCGCCTTTCTCTATTTCCGTCCGGACCAGGAGACCTTCCAAAAGGATATTGAAGTCTGCTTCAAGCTGCGGCGCTCTACCGTCAGCAGTCTGCTGAACACCCTGGAGCGAAAAGGACTGATCCAGCGTGTCTCAGTTCCCCGAGATGCCAGGTTAAAAAAACTCATCTTAACAAAGGACGCCGTAAATATCGGCGCATACGTCCAGAAGGCCTTTGCAGATATGGATGCCCTCATGTTCCGGGGTGTATCTGCCGAAGAGCTGGCTGCCCTTGATACCATTCTTGACAAGGTGCAGCAGAATCTGCACGACCTGGAGACCCCTTCCCCCGGAGGTACACTATGAAAAGACGATTCCTTAGCCTGCTGGCTGTTCTCTCCCTCTTCCTGCTTCTGGCCGCCTGCGGCGAGGAGGAGGAAACTGCAGAAAGCTCTGCCACCCCTGTTGAGGTCCAGGTGGTGCAGCGAGGCTCCATCTCCGCCCAGACCCAGGTGTCCGGCCAGGTGACGCCCGGCAGCCAGGAGACCGTATTTGTGGCCCAGTCCCTCCGCTGTGAAGAGGTCTATGTGAGCCTGGGTGATACCGTCGCCGCCGGTCAGGTCCTGTGCAAGCTGGATGCCGCCTCTGCCTGGGCCACCTATGACATGGCCGTTATGGGCTATGAGATGGCGGTGGATGCCTACAACAGCCAGTCCAACTCCATGGGAGCCGAGGTGGAAGAGCTCCAGGCTGCTTTCGATGAGGCACTGTCTCAATATGAGATCGGTGAGTGTACCCAGGCTGCCCTGGATGCCATCGGTTCCCTGCTGGAGACCGCCATGGCCAGCATGAGCTCCTCCATGGGACAGTTGGAGATCAGCGTCAAAAATGCTGAGACCTCCATGCTGCAGATGGAATCCGCCATGATGAACATTGACCGGAACGGCTACGTTACCGCTCCCATGTCCGGTAATATCATTTCCCTGAATATGGCAAATAACGTGTATGTCTCCCCCACCGCTCCCCTGGCCACCATTGAATCCGCCAGCGACAAGAAGATCTACACCTCTGTTTCCGAGTCTCTCATCCCCAAACTGGCAGAGGGCGACACGGTGAACGTCCACATCTCCTCTCTGGGCCGTTCCTTCCCTGCCACCATCTCCGCCATGGACAAGGCCTCCAACTATCAGACCCGACTCTTCGGCGTGACCATCCAGGTGCCCGAGGCTGAAACTGCCGGTCTGTTCTCCGGTATGTTTGCCGATGTCATCTTCTACACCGATAGCCAGGACAATGTGATCCTGGTTCCCACCGAGGCCATCCAGACCGGCACCAACGGACAGTACGTCTACACCATTGATGACCAGAACCTGGCCCATATGGTCCCGGTCCAGACCGGTCTGGTGGGTGACGGCATCACCGAGATCACCTCCGGTCTGGCCGGCGGTGAGCGTCTGGTCACCGTAGGTCAGTTCTATCTGACCGAGGGTGCAGAGGTCCGTGTGGTCAGCGCAGAGGTGTAAGCCATGGATATTGCTTCTTTCTGTATAAAACATAAAGTCACCACCATTCTGGCCTATGTGATCATAGCCATCTTTGGTGTGGTCTTCTTTACCAACCTGAAGCTCTCTCTGATGCCCAACATGGAGTTCCCCGCCGCCTATGTCATCTGTACCTATCCCGGCGCCAACCCCAACGACATCGAAAGTCTGGTGACCCGGCCCCTGGAGACCTGTGTGGCCAGCGTCACCGGTGTCAAGGACATCAGCTCCACCTCCTCGGAAAACGTCAGCATGGTCATGATCACCTATGAGGACGGCACCGATGTGGATGAGGCCGCCATCAAGCTCCGGGAAAAGTTTGACACCCTGACCCTGCCCACAGACTGCAGCGACCCCATCATCTACAACTTCAACGTGAGCGACATGATGCCTCTGGCCACCATTGCCCTGGAAGGCAGTGACCTGAACCGACTCCAGGAAACGGCAGACACCCATGTCATTCCCGCCCTGGAACGCATTGAGGGCGTGGCCGCTGCTACCGTCAGCGGCGGTGTCAGCAGTCAGATCACCGTGGCCGTGGACACCACCGCCATGACGGGCTACGGTCTCAGCATGACCGATATTTCCAACTATCTGGCCGCCGCCAACATCCTCTATCCCGGCGGCGAGATGCACAACGGCACCAACACCCTCTCGGTCACCACCAACGGCAGGTATCAGACCATTGAGGATGTGGCCAACACCCTCCTCTTCCTCCCCACCGGCGGCACCATCCGACTGGGAGACATCGCCAACGTCTACCTGGACTCTGCCCTCCAGGACACTTCTGCCCGGGTCAACGACCACAGCAGCGTGGTCCTCACCATCAACAAACAGTCCGGCTCCAATGAAGTGGAGGTCATGCGGAAGGTCTCAGAGACCCTGGAGGAACTCCATCAGGACATCCCCTCCATGAGCTACATCATGACCTATGACTCCAGCGACTACATCAAAAACACTGTCTACGCTGCCATGCAGAACATCCTCACCGGTGTTGCTCTGGCGGCTCTGGTGGTCTATTTCTTCCTGCGCCGTCTGGGTGCCACCGCCACCATCTCCCTGTCCATGCCCTTCTGCGTGGTGGCCGTTATGCTGATGCTGAATGTCTGCGACATCACTCTGAACATGATCAGCCTGGGCGGCATCGCCATCTGCGTGGGCATGGTGGTGGACAACTCCATCGTCGTTCTGGAAAATATCTACCGCTATGCCGGGGAGGGCTACGGCCGATATGAAAGCTGCGTTTTGGGCACCAAGGAAGTGGTCCTGCCCATCACGGCCTCCTCCCTGACCACCGTGGCCGTCTTCCTGCCCGTGGGTCTGGCCGGTGGTCTGGCCGGCATGATCTTCCGGGATTTTGCCCTCACCGTCGTCTTCCTCATCGTCTTCTCTCTGGTCATCGCCCTGACGCTGGTCCCCCTCATGTGCTACTTCCTGCTGGAGGAGAACAAGGTCCGCCTGGATCTGCTGAAGAATCAGCTCTCCAACACCAAGTGGAAGGCCTACGCCTCCATGCTCTCCGAGAAGTACATGAAGCTGCTGAACTACTGCCTGGACAACCACAAGAAGACCCTCCTGGGGGCTGGCGCACTGGTCCTCTTCTTCCTGGGCTGCTGCCTGGGCACCAACGTGGTCCTGATGCCCGACATGGACCAGGGCATGGTGAACATCGATGTCTCCATGCCCACCGGCACGGAGCTGGAGACCACCAATGAGTACAGCGACCGGATCATCGCCATCGCCCAGGAGAACTGCCCCGAGCTGAAGAGCCTCTACGCCACCAATGAGGCGGAATCCTCCTCCATCGTTCTGAATCTGGTCCCCAACAAGGAGCGAAAGCGCAGCAGCGAAGAGGTGGCAGATTCCCTGCGGGACTGCTTCAACGACATCGCCGGGTGCGAGATCGAGGTCAGTGCCTACAGCATGGTCTCCATGCTGACCGGTACCGTAGACCTCCAGGTGGCCATCACCGGCACAGACTACGACGTTCTGTCTCAGGTGGCCGCCGACCTGACCGAGTCCATTTCTGCCCTGGAAAGCACGGTGGATGTGTCCAACTCCGTGGAAAAGACCATTCCCGCTGTGACCATTGACATCGATCCCTATGCTGCCTCCCAGTATTTCCTCACCACCGCCACCATCGGCGCTGCCGTCCGTGCAGAGCTCACCGGCGCCACCGCCACCTCGGTGACCATCAACGGCTCCGACCTGGATGTGGTGGTCCAGGGCAGCGGCATCAGCGCAGAAAGCCTGGATGCTCTGCGGTCCATGCCCATCCCCATTGCCACCGGCGGTACCATTCCCCTGTCCGCCGTGGCCAACGTCTATGTGGAGCTGAGTCCTCAGTCCATCACCCGCAGCAACCAGAGCCGCCAGGTGGAGATCACAGGCGGTACGGTGGGCTCCAATATTCTGGCTGTGACCAGGGAAGTCCAGGCCATCATCGACGACTACCCCATGCCCGAGGGCTACAAGGCCACCGTGGGCGGCAGCTACGCCGAGATCATCGACAACTTCAAGAGTCTGGGGCTGGCTCTGGTGGTGGCCATCGGTCTGGTCTATTTCATCCTGGCCTCCCAGTTTGAGTCCTTCCTGATGCCGGTCATCGTCATGCTCATCCTTCCCGTGGCCCTCTCCGGCGCTCTGTTCAGCCTGCCGGTCACCGGACAGGAGATCTCCATGATCGTCATGCTGGGTCTGATTATGCTGACAGGCACGGTGGTCAACAACTCCATTGTGTTGGTGGACTACATCAATGTCCGCCGGGAGTCCGGTCAGGAGCGAAAACAGGCCATTCTGGAGGCCTGCCCTCTCCGTGTCCGTCCCATCATGATGACCACCATGACCACGGTCCTGGCCCTGATCCCCATGGCCCTGGGTTTGGGTGGGGAAGGCTCCGAGCTTCTCATCCCCCTGGGTTATGTCATGATCTTCGGTATGATGATTTCCACGGTGGTCACGCTGGTCTTCACTCCCGTCTGTTACTCTCTGCTGGATGACCTGTCCATCCGGATCTCTCAGCGCAGACAGGTCCGCAGAGACCAGAAGAACCAGGAACTCCTGCGGCAGATCGCCGACGCAGAGCGGGCTCTGTCCCTTGTGACCGTCCAAGACCTCCCGGAATCTTCCGGACCGGAACCTTCCGAGGAAATATCGAAAGATCCCCAATAAAAAAATCGACCGCTAATGCGGTCGATTTTTTTATTCTTAGTAGAAAGTGGCCACTTCCTGCTGAGGGGGAGTGCCGGGCTCCACAGAGAGGACACCCAGGACGGGGCCCTTCTTGTTATACACCTTGT
The DNA here is from genome assembly GCA_017502545.1 of Ruminiclostridium sp. Taxonomy (GTDB): domain Bacteria; phylum Bacillota; class Clostridia; order Oscillospirales; family Oscillospiraceae; genus Evtepia. The sequence continues at coordinate 1,420 of JAFVUT010000194.1, read as the reverse complement.
TGTGCTTGATGGCGATCTTTGCGGTGAGCTCGATCCACTGGTTGTCCTCCAGCTGCTTGGGGTCATAACCGGTGCAGAGCATCCCAGCGAAGGTGATGTCATCTACGCAGCAGGTCATCAGCTGACGGCCGAAGATGAAGCTGCCGGCAGGGAGCTTCTCCCGCAGCATGGTGCGGCCGCCGATCTTGACGGTCTTGTTCTTATACTTGTCGGGTTCCTCGGAGATGTCCTGATACCAGATGGCAAAGTCCTCAGGCTTGACCTCGATGACAGGGGCCTCGATGTCGAAGGGCAGCTCCTCGGGGGTGTCGTCGTAGTAGACCTCGCCGGTGATCTCCTCGTAGGCGATGTTGGCCCGGCGGGTGACGGCCCGGATGATCTTGTGGATCTGGAGCTTGTCGATGCTGTCGTCGGCACGGTTCAGGACCACCATCTCACAGCTCTTGAGCTTGTCCACCACCAGGCCGCGCATATTGGCATCGTACATCAGGAAGGTCTGGGAGTCAGCAAACATGAACTCCTGATAGACCATCCAGGAATCGGGCATATTCTGATACAGGTCGTCCAGCATCCACATACCGTTGTACTCGATGACCACGCGCTCACAGGCGTGCTTTCGCTGCAGCCGCTCCAGGTTGGAGGGGGTCAGCTCGGACTGGTCGTCGATGAGCTCGATGAACACGTTGGGGCCGGAGAAGGTGGAGGGATCATACTCCTCCTCGCCCTCCTCGCAGATCAGCAACAGAGTGTTCTCGCCATTGTTGAACCGCTCGTCCTCCAGGGTCTCCTGGATGAACTTGGTCTTACCGGCATCCAGAAATCCGGTAAACAGATATACAGGAATGTCTTCCATCATCATAGGTCATTCTCCTTAGTTCAGGTGGAACAGCTCGTCCAGTTCAGACTCCTTCAGCTCTGCGCCAATGACGCACAGTCGGCCGGTGAAGCCGGCAGCACCGCGGCGGACATTGGGCTCGCCGGGGACATAGTCAAAGTGGATCCAGGTGCCGTCGGTGCAGGGCACGATGCCCTTGGCACGGAGGACGATGCCATAGTGCCAGGCATTGGACAGCTCTTCCAGGGCCTCGTTGATCTCCTCCTCGGTGTACTTCCGGGGGGTCTCTGCACCCCAGCTGATGAAGACCTCGTCAGCATGGTGGTGATCGTGGTCGTGGTCGTGGCAGCCGCAGGTGCAGTCGGGACCGTGATCGTGATCATGATGGTGGTGATGCGCATGCTCACCGTGGTCATGGTCGTGGTGGTGATGATGCTCGTGACCCTCGTGATCATGGTCGTGGTGGTGATGGTGCTCGTGCTCACCATGCTCGTGATCGTGATCGTGATGGTGATGATGCTCATGCTCACCGTGCTCGTGATAGTGATGGTGATGATGCTCGTGCTCACCGTGCTCGTGATCGTG
>JAFVUT010000193.1 GCA_017502545.1 Ruminiclostridium sp. | reverse complement strand
CTCACCGTCATGAAGGGCATCCCCCTGGCCTACAACAAGGACATGCAGGAGGACAAGGAGCCCGTCTTCGACGCCATCGACACCGTGAAGATGTGCCTGCCCGTCTTTGCCTCCATGATCGAGACCATGATCGTCAAGCCTGAGAATATGCGCCGGGCCGCTCTGGACGGCTGCTTCATCAACGCCACCGACTGCGCCGACTACCTGGTAAAGAAGGGCCTGCCCTTCCGAGAGGCCTACATGGTGGTGGGCAAGCTGGTCCACACCTGCATCGAGCAGGGCGAAAACCTGGACACCCTGACCCTGGAAGAGTTCCGGGAGGTCTCCGACCTGTTCCAGGAGGACATCTACCAGGCTCTGTACATGAAGAACTGCGTCAACGGCCGGAAGGCCATCGGCGGCCCCGCCGCTGCCGAGGTGGCCCGGCAGATCGCCGCCATCGAAGCCTTCGTGGCCGAGAGACAGTAAGACAGGAGGCATCCATGAAACCCAAGGTATACATCGACGGTAAGGAGGGCACCACCGGTCTGCAGATCTATGACCGGCTCACTCCCCGCACCGATATTGAACTCATCCTCATCGACGAGGAGAAACGCAAGGACCCCGCCGAGCGGAAGAAGTGTCTGAACGCCGCCGACCTGGTCTTCCTGTGTCTCCCCGATGAGGCCGCCCGGGAGGCGGTGGCCATGATCGACAACCCCAACACCCGGGTCATCGACGCCTCCACCGCCCATCGGACCGCTCCCGGCTGGGACTACGGCTTCCCGGAGCTCTCCCCCCGCCACCGGGAGGCCATCATCCGGTCCAAGCGGGTGGCCAACCCCGGCTGCCACGCCTCCGGCTTTATCTCCGCCGTCTATCCCCTGGCACAGATGGGCCTCATCTTCCCCGACCAGCCCCTCCACTGCTACTCTCTCACGGGCTACTCCGGGGGCGGCAAGAAGCTCATCGCCGAGTACCAAGACCCGGACCGTGACCCCCGTCACGCCTCCGCCCGGATCTACGGCACCACCCTGAACCACAAGCATCTGCCGGAAATGTGCCATGTCTGCGGCCTGGACTCCCCCCCGGTCTTTCATCCCATCCTGGGTGACTACATCCAGGGTATGGCCACCACCGTCATGCTCCGCAACGATATGCTCCCCGGCAGCCCCACCGCCTACAACATCTACAGCATCCTGGATGGCTACTATGAGAACCTGCCCTTCGTCACCGTGGCACCCTTCGGCGGAGATGAATCCGTCATCTATTCCAGCACCCTGGTGGGCACCAACCACCTGCGGCTGACCGTCTGCGGCAACGATGCCCAGACCACCATCACCGCCGTCTTCGACAACCTGGGCAAGGGTGCTTCCGGCGCCGCCGTCCAGAACATGAACCTGATGCTGGGCTTCCCGGAAACTACCGGACTCTAAGAATCATACTTTTTGAACCCGCTGCGCTGGGCTTCAAAAAGTGCTTTCTGCACTCCGCTCAGCGCACGCCAAAAGGCGCACGTTCGCTCCGCGAGAAGTATGATTTCCAAGGCACATGTCCTTGGAAATCATAACTGAACTTTCTTTCGCCGCCATAGCGGCGAAACTCTGCGAGGCTTTTCCATTTGAACCCGCTCCACCCCATTACAAGGAGGATATCCACATGAAGATCATTTCCAGCGGTGTGACCGCTCCCCAGGGCTTCCAGGCCGCAGGCGTGCACTGCGGCGTGAAGGACAACTTCACCACCCCCCAGCCCGATAAACTGGACCTGGCTATGGTCCTGTCCGATGTCCCTTGCACCGCCGCAGGCACCTTTACCCGGAACGTGGTCAAGGCTGACCCCGTCATCCTGTCCATGGAATACCTGGCTGACCACAAGGCCCAGGGTGTCATCCTGGACAGCGGCAACGCCAACGCCTGCGCCCCCAAGGGCATGGAGAACGCCATCCGCATGGCCAAGGCCGCCGCTGCTGCCACCGGTCTGCAGCCCCAGGACTTTGGCGTGTGCTCCACCGGTATCATCGGTGTGGAGCTGAACATCGAGGCCATCGAAGCCGGCGTCCCCGGCCTGGTGGCCGCCCTGTCCGACAGTGAGCAGGCCTCCAACGATGCCGCCCACGCCATCATGACCACCGACCTGCGCACCAAGGAGATCGCCGTGGAGATCGAGATCGGCGGCAAGACCGTGAAGGTCGGCGCCATCGCCAAGGGCTCCGGCATGATCCACCCCAACATGGGCACCATGCTGGCCGTGGTCACCACCGACTGCGCCATCGACCCTGCCGTTCTGGACCCCATGCTGAAGGAGGTCGTCAACAAGACCTTCAACCGCATCACCGTGGACGGAGACACCTCCACCAACGACACCTGCATCGTCCTGGCCAACGGTCTGGCAGGGAATGCTCCCATTTCCGGTCCCGGCCCGGACTATGACACCTTCTGCGCCGCCCTCCGCCACGTGCTGGAGTATGAGGCCAAGATGATCGCCGCTGACGGCGAGGGTGCCAGCCACCTGATCACCTGCACCGTCCAGGGTGCCGAAACCGAGGAAAAGGCCGAGTTCATGGCCAAGGCTGTGGTCCGCTCCCCCCTGGTCAAGTGCGCCGTCTACGGTGCCGATGCCAACTGGGGCCGTGTCCTCTGCGCCATCGGCTACTCCGGCGCTCAGTTCGACCCCAAGGCCGTGGAGGTGAAGTTCCAGTCCAAAGCCGGTGAGCTGCTGGTCTGCGCCGGCGGCCAGGGCGTTGTCTTTGACGAAGACCTGGCCACCAAGGTCCTGTCCGAGGAGGAGGTCATCATCCTGGTGACCCTGACCGAGGGCAATGCCTCCTGCTCCTGCTGGGGCTGCGACCTGACCTACGACTACGTGAAGATCAACGGCGACTACAGAAGCTGAGCCGCCGTTGGGAAGGGAATACTGACCCATGGACATGAACAACTATATGGAGCGCTCCACCGTTCTGGTGGAGGCCCTGCCCTATATCCAGAAATACTACGGCAAGACCGTGGTCATCAAGTACGGCGGCAACGCCATGATCTCTGAAGATCTCCGCACCGCTGTCATCAGCGACATCATCCTCCTCCATCTGGTGGGTGTCCATGTGGTGGTGGTCCACGGCGGCGGCCCGGAGATCGGCCAGATGCTGGAAAAGATCGGCAAGAAGACCCACTTCGTGGACGGTCTGCGCTACACCGATGAGGAGACCATGGACATCGTCCAGCAGATCCTCTGCGGCAAGGTAAACAAGAGCCTGGTCTCTATCATCAACAACCTGGGGGGCAAGGCCATCGGTCTGTGCGGCCTGGACGGCGCTCTCTTCCAGGCCAGACAGCTGGACGAGAAGTACGGTCTGGTGGGCAAGATCGTCAAGGTCCTGCCCGACGTGGTCAACGATGCCCTGGAGAAGGGCTACATCCCCGTCATCTCCACCGTGGCCCTGGGCATTGACAACGACACCGCCTACAACATCAACGCCGACACCGCTGCCGCCGAGCTGGCCGTGGCTCTGAACGCGGAAAAGCTCATTCTCCTGACCGATGTCCGGGGGGTCCTCCGGGATCCCAAGGACCCCTCCACCCTCATTCCCCAGATCCGCACCCATGAGGTCCCCGGCCTCATGGCCAGCGGCATCATCGGTGGCGGCATGATCCCCAAGATCGAATGCTGTGTCACCGCTGTGGAGAACGGGGTCCACCGCACCCATATCCTGGACGGCCGCATCCCCCACTCCATCCTCACCGAGATGCTCTCTCACCAGGGCATCGGGACCATGTTCTTAGAGTGACCTCTGACATTGGAGGCCCCCTCCGCCGGCCTCCAACAGGAAACGGTTCAAAGGAAATTTCGCCGCTCCTGCGGTGAAATTTTCAGATCGAGATTCAATATTTTTCAATTTAAGGAGGAATTTCCCATGAAGAAAGACCTGCTGAAACTGCTGGACCTGTCCACCGAAGAGATCCTCGAGATCCTGGATGTCGCCGACCAGCTGAAGGATATGAAAAAGAAGGGCATTCAGCATCCCCTTCTGGCCGGCAAGACCCTGGCCATGATCTTTGAAAAGAACTCCACCCGCACCCGCGTCTCCTTCGAGGCCGGTATCTATCAGCTGGGGGGCAATGCCATCTTCCTGTCCGACAAGGACAGCCAGATCGGCCGCAACGAACCCGTGGAGGACACCGCCCGGGTCCTGTCCCGCTTCTGCGATGCCATCATGATCCGCACCTATGCCCAGGAGGAAGTGGAGACCCTGGCCAAGTACGCCACCATCCCCGTCATCAACGGCCTCACCGACTTCTGCCACCCCTGCCAGGTCCTGGCCGATCTGCAGACCATCCGGGAGCATAAGGGCAAGCTGGAAGGCCTGAAGCTGTGCTACATCGGCGACGGCAACAACATGGCAAACTCCCTCATCGTGGGCGGTCTGAAGTGCGGCATGCAGGTGGCCATCGCCTGCCCCGACACCTATAAGCCCGACCCCGTCATCCTGGAGTTTGCCGACCAGTACCCCGGTATGTTCCAGTGCACCCCCAACATCCTGGAGGCCGCCAGGGATGCCGACGTTCTGTACACCGATGTGTGGGCATCCATGGGCCAGGAGGGCGAGTTCAACCAGCGCAAAGAGGTCTTCAAGGACTACCAGATCAATGGCACCGTCATGGGTGTGGCCGCCGAGAAGGCCATGGTCCTCCACTGTCTCCCCGCCCACCGGGGGGAGGAGATCACTGCCGAGGTCTTTGATACCCACGCCAACGAGATCTTCGACGAGGCAGAAAACCGCCTCCACGCCCAGAAGGCAGTCATGTACCTGCTGATGAAAAATCAATAAAGATCCAAAACCGGAGAGACTCAGGTCTCTCCGGTTTTTTCAATGCTTGTGGTGATGACCCGCATGATCCGACCGTTCGATATGACAGCTCCTCGCCTGGCAGGTCTCTCCCTCCCGTTCCAGCTCCATGGTCACATGACGGATGCCAAAGGCCTCCAGTTCTTCCCGGACGGCCCCTTTCACCCAAACGGGATCCCCATTGGTCACCACGTGCATCGTGGCGCAGTGCGTCTGCCCGTCCAGACTCCACAGGTGGAGATGGTGCACCTCCAGAACCCCCTCCACACCGGAAAGATGGTGTTCCAACGCTGCCCGATCCAGGTCATCAGGGGCCTTTTCCAGAAAGATATCCACCCCCTCTTTCAGGCACCTGACCCCATTGACCCCGATGAACAGGGCAACGCCAATGGACAAAATGGGGTCCAGGACGGCAAGGCCGGTAAACCGCATGACCACGGCGCCCACCAGGACCACCGCCCATCCCAGCACGTCCTCCAGCATATGCAGGTTCACGGCTCTCTGATTGATGGACTCCCCTTTCCGGGTGAGGAAAGCCGCAGCGCCATTTACACATACCCCCACCAGGGCAAAGAGGATCATCCCATCATAGCGGATCTGTGTGGGGTGCATGAGCCGCGGCAGCGCATGGCCGATCACCACCAGGGAGCCCACCAGAAGGATGAGGGCGGTGAGCACGCCGCCCAGCACCGAATATCTTCCGTACCCATAGGTGTAGGTCCCCTCCGGCTGTCCCCCACTCTTCCGCTCCAGGGCATAGGACACACCGATGCCCGCCGCATCCCCCAGGTCGTGCAGAGCATCCGAGAGGATGGCAACGCTGCCGGTGAAGATCCCGCCCACAAACTCAAAGCAGGCAAAGGCCAGATTCAAAAGAAAGGCCAGCAGCATCCTTCGTTCCGTTTTCATAAGAAACCTCCTTACCATACATGATATACAGTATCGTACTTGTTGTTTCTCATTTTGGGTGGTATACTGGGGAAAAACAAGAGACAGAACACAGCCGGTGTTCGTTACCGTACCATTTTAGGATTTTGTATGGAGGACCTATGGACAGACGACAGCGAAAAACGCGGGAAGCCATCTTTTCTGCCTTCATTGACCTGCTGGCGGAAAAGAACTACAGCCAGATCACGGTGGGGGAGATCCTTGCCCGGGCCGATATCGCCCGGGCCACCTTCTATGCCCATTTTGAGACAAAGGACTATCTTCTCAAAGCGCTTTGTGAAGATCTCTTCTGCCACATCTTTGACGGCACCCAGGCCCATCCCCCGGAGCACAGGCACCTTTTCCAATGTGATCCTCCAGACTCCGCCTTTCTCCATCTGTTCCAGCATTTGATGCGGGACGACAACCATGTTCTCAAACTCCTGTCCGGCCGGAACAACGAGCTCTTTCTGGGATATTTCAAAGAGCTTCTGCAGACCATGGCGGCCAGCCAGCTGACCCTGTTTGCAGGGCGAAAACACGATGCTCTGCCCGAAGACTTCTGGGTCCGGCACATCGCCGCCACCTTTGTGGAGACCCTGCGCTGGTGGCTGGACAAAGGCATGGAGGAGAGCCCGGAGACCCTCTGCCAATACTTTTCTTGGGCAGTATAAAGGTTTCGGATTGCCTTTCCTCCGCCTTCGTGATATGATAAAGAATACTATTTTACCCCAGGAGGTCCCCATGAGCTTTTCCATCGCCCGCTCTGCCACCAACGTCACCCTGGTCATGGGTATCGTGTCCCTGCTGTCCCTGCTGGTGGCGGATAAATCTGCCAGTCCCTCTGCTTTCTATCTGCTGGCCGCCTTCGGCGTTCTCTGCCTGGCCATCAGCTTTTTCTTCCGCCGCTTCTGCAAGTGTCCCCACTGCGGCAAGAGCATTATCCTCTACCGCCGTCTCCCCCCGGCCTGCCCCTTCTGCGAGAAGGAACTGAACCACATGAAGCCCTAAAGGGGCCGTTGCAATATGCAACAGCCCCAGTGAAATTGAGCCGATGGCTCAGTGAAATACGCTCGCAGCGTGTGAAATTCGGCCTGTGGCCGAGTGAAATTGCTCTTTCAGAGCAGTTGTGGTGTCCCTACGGGACCAATTTAACGCATTTGGACCTGTTGCAAATCCATTCGCAACAGGTCCTTTTTTATTTGCGATATTGAATTCCCTCCAGGTCCAGCAGGAACCGCTTCCGGTCCAGACCGGCGGAGTAGCCCCCCAGGCTGCCGTCGGCCCCAATGACCCGGTGGCAGGGGATGAGGATGGGCAGGGGGTTCTTCCCGTTGGCCTGACCCACCGCCTGGAATCCCCGGGGGCAGTCTGCCCCCAGGGCCAGGTCCCGGTAGGAGATGGCCCTGCCGTAGGGGATGTCCAGAAGGGCCCGCCAGACCCGCCGCTGGAAATCGGTGCCTCCCGGGTCCAGGGGCAGGTCGAAATTCTGCCGGGACCCGGCAAAATACTCCTCCAGCTGCCGCCGGGCCACCTCAAAGAGGGGCAGGTGGTCGTAGCCCCCGTAGTCTCCAAAGACCAGGGCGGTGAGGTATCCATCTTCTGCGAAAAGGGTCAGAGGACCCATGGGGGACTGGATCACGGTCTGCTGCATACCGGAAAAGCCTCCTGTCGGACAAAGTGATTGCCCACAGTTTACCAGATGCCCTCCCGGAAGTCCAGGACCTCCATGGCAGAGAGAAGGAGTTCTGCCGCCTGGGCCCGGGTGAGATCCCCTGCCAGATCGGCAGAGCCCTCCAGGACCCCCACCGCCTCCAGGTTCACCACCGACTGGTGGGCCCAGACAGGAGCGGCCTGGCCGGTGAGCTTGCCGGTGTCCGCCACATCAGAAACCCGCAGGAGACGGTCCAGCAGGACGGCGGCTTCGGTCCCGGTGATGGTACGGGCTGGAGCGAAGGAGGCCCCCTCCTCCCCATAGGTGGCCCCCTGGATCATCCCCGACCGGAGGGCAGAGGCCACATAGGGTCTGGCCCAGACGGAGATACTGTCATCGTCAGAGAAGCCGGTCATCCGGGCCTCAGGCAGGGTCTCCAACCCCACCAGGTCCATGGCCATGGCCAGGAACTCCTCCCGGGTCACCTGGGCTTCGGGCCGGAAGAACCAGGTCTGGCCCATCTGCTCCCCCACGAAGACCTCCTCCTCTGCCAGGGCGATGGCCGCCTTGTGGGCAGCATGGCCGCTCATGTCGGAATAGGTCACCTTGGTGCCAGGCCGGGTGATCTTGATGGAGACCAGGGCGGGCTGGGAGACGTTGCCGCTGGCATCTTCCGCCACATAGGTGAAGGAGTCCTTCCCCAGCTTGTCCTCATAGGGCGTGTAGGTGAACTTGGCAGACCCCTCTGACCCCTGGGTCACCGCCCCACGGGCGGGGTTCTTGGTGATGCGGAAGGTAACACCCTCCCCGTCGGGGTCCACGGCAGCCAGGGTCCCCTCCACCGCCACATTTTTATAGGTGGTGAGGGTCAGGTTTTCCGCAATGGGCAGGGGACTGTCCCCTGATGCGGGATCATCCAGGTCGAAGAGGGCGTAGGCTGGCAGGGACATAGAAAGCAGCAGGGCAGTCAGGACCAGCACGGTCCCGCCCCGCCGGAAGTTTTGGAACATGGGATGACCTCCTTTGTTTGGTTGTCCCCAGTTTGTCCCCCACGGGGGTGTCCTATCCGGTCAGTTTTTTCCTCTCCCCGGCCAGGGACAGCAGGATCCCCACCGCGCCGAAGGAAGCCAGCAAGGAGGACCCGCCATAGCTGAAGAAGGGCAGGGTCACCCCGATGACCGGAGCGGCGTAAAGGCACATCCCTACATTTAATATCGTTTGGACACCCACCATCCCAGCCACCCCCATGGCGGTAAGGGAGAGGAGCCTGTCCTCTTTTCGCAAGGCCAGAGCCATGCACCCGGCCACGATCCCGAAGAGAAGAAGCAAAATAGCCAGACAGCCCAGCAGGCCCAGCTCCTCCCCGGCCACCGAAAAGATGAAGTCGGTATGCCGGGCCGGAAGAGAGGAGGCCGAGGTGCTCTGGGTCTGGGTCCCCTGGAGGTAGCCCTGACCGGTGACCTGCCCCGACCCCACAGCCAGAAGGCTCCGCTCCTGCTGGAAGCCCTTCCCCAAGGGGTCCAGGTCGTGATCCCACACCACCAGGAAGCGCATCCGTACATACTCCGGCAGCCGGGGCCACAGGAGAAGGACGGCCCCCACCCCGGCGGCCACCTCCCCCAGGAGCCACAGAGGGTGGACCCCAGCCGACCAGAGCATGACGAACCAGATGCCCAGGTAGACCGTCACCATGCCCAGGTCCCCTGACACCACCCACACCAGCCCGCACAGAGCCAAAACATGGGCGGTGAGCAGGAAGATGGATTTCGGTCGGTTCAGCCCCCGCTGTTCCAGGTGAGTCAGCTGAAAGGCCAGCAGGAGAAGAAAGCCCACCTTCGCCACCTCACCGGGCTGGAGGTTGAAGACCCCGCCCGGCAGGGCCAGCCAGCTTTTGTTCCCGGTGCCGTCATCGTTGCCCAAGGGGACCAGGAGAAGCAGGATCCCCACATTCCCGGCGGCCAGGATCCACCAGCCCTTCTCGATGATGGCCCGGACCGGAAGGACCCGCAAAATCAGGCAGAGGACCACCCCCGCCCCCAAAGCCACGGCCTGCTTCATGGGCAGACTGTGGAGGTCCGGGTCATACCGGGTGGCCGACCAGATAAGGGCCAGACCGTACAGAGCGGCCCCCAGGCACAGAAGGATGAGCCAATTCCCCTTTCTCGCCACAGTCCCACGCCCCTTTCGGAAGTTTCTCTTCCTAGGATATCCGTTTCCTTCCATAAATTTTGTCGGGAGGGGGTGCATCCCGGGCAAATCTGTGGTAAAATATTTTGAATGATGTCTACGGGGCTTTGCCCCATGGAAAGGAATGGAACCCATGGAACATTACACCAACAGCGCCCAGGAGACCGAGGCTCTGGGCCAGGAACTGGTCCAAAAGATGGCCCCCGGCACCGTCATCGCCTTTTCCGGCGACCTGGGAGCAGGCAAGACCGCCTTTGTCCGGGGCATGGCCCGGGGCCTGGGCATCACCGCACGGGTCACCAGCCCCACCTTCACCATTGTCAACGAATACGAGGGGGGCCGCCTTCCCCTCTTCCATTTTGATATGTACCGCCTCCACTCCTCGGAGGAGCTCTTCGACATCGGCTGGGAGGACTTCCTGGCCCGGGGGGGCATCTGCGCCGTGGAGTGGAGCGAGAACATCCTGGACGCCCTGGAACCCGGCACCATCTACATCGACATCCGCCGGGGCCAGCAGGATGACCAGCGGATCATTACCGTAAGGGGGATGGATGAATGAAAATTTTAGCCCTGGAGTCCTCCGCCGTGGCTGCCTCCGTGGCCCTGTGCGAGGACGAGACCCTGATCGCCCAGGCCTTTCAAAACACCGGCCTGACCCACAGCCAGACCCTCCTGCCCCTGACAGAGGACCTGCTGAAAAACTGCGGCCTTACCATGGCCGATGTGGACCTGATCGCCGTGGCGGAAGGCCCCGGCTCCTTCACCGGCCTGCGCATCGGCGTGGCCGCCGCCAAGGGCCTGGCCTGGGGCGGGGAGCTGCCCTGCGCCGGATGCTCCACCCTGGAGTCCATGGCATGGAACCTGGCCGGCTTTGAGGGGGAGGTCTGCGTGGCCATGGATGCCCGCCGGAAGCAGGTCTACAACGCCCGTTTCCGGGTGGATGGCCAGCAGCCCCATCGGCTCACCCCCGACCGGGCCATCTCTCTGGAGGACCTGATCGCCGAACTGCAGGGCACCGATGCCGCCCAGATCATCGTGGGTGACGGGGCCCAGCTCTGTTATGATGCCCTTACCGCCGCCGGGATCCCCGCCAAGCTGGCTTCCCCCAACCTGCGGATGCAGAGCGCCTGGGGCGTGGCCCGTCTGGCCCTGGAAAAGGCCCGGGCCGGCCAGACCATCACCGCCAATGAGCTGGCTCCCGTCTACCACCGCCTGTCCCAGGCAGAGCGGGAGCGGCTGGAACGAGAGAACAAGAACCCCTGACCACCACACAAGGAGGACGTTACAATGAACACTGAAATGGTACACATTCTGGACCACCCCCTGCTGCAGCACAAGCTGTCCATCCTGCGGGATGAGAACACCAGCGTCACCGAGTTCCGCCAGGTGGTCAGTGAGATCGCTACCCTCATGTGCTATGATGCCACCCGGGACCTCCCTCTGGAGGAGGTGGAGGTCCAAACCCCAGTGGCCAAGGCTACCGTAAAGAAGATCGCCGGCAAGAAGCTGGCCATCGTCCCCATCCTCCGTGCGGGCCTTGGCATGGTGG
>JAFVUT010000192.1 GCA_017502545.1 Ruminiclostridium sp. | reverse complement strand
ATCATTTCCTCCAGCATCATCTTCCTCTTTGCCAAGCTCACCGGCCATAAGCTGAAGATGACCCCCGGCGTGGCCATCGGTGCTTTTGCCATGTGCGTGACCACCATCCTGTATGTGTCGGCCAACAAGCTCACCACGGCGGGCAACACCATCCTGCTGCAGTTCTCTGCCCCGGTGTTCGTCATCCTCTTCATGTGGCTGTGCTTCCATGAAAAGCCCAAACGGCTGGATGTGATCACCTGTGTCATCGTCTTCGGGGGCATCGCCTGCTTCTTCCTGGACAGCCTGGGCAACGGCAGCCTCCTGGGCGACACCCTGGCCCTCCTGTCCGGCGTGGGCTACGCCTGGATCTTCATGATGAACAAGATCCCCGGGGGAGACTCCATCTTTGCCTGTGCCCTGGGCCAGGCCATGGGTGCGGTCATCGGCCTGCCCTGGCTGGTGAAGGAGACCCAGTTCGACGGGCAGACCCTCTTGGCCGCCATCTGCCTGGGCGTCTTTGCCTTGGGCTTTGCCTATATCCTCATCTCCTGGGGAACCAAGTATGCTCCGCCCGTGTCCGCCTGCCTGATGACCGGTCTGGAGCCCATCCTGAACCCTGTTCTGGTGGCCCTGGTCATCGGGGAGGTCCTCACCCCTCTGTCCCTGCTGGGGGGTGCCATCGTCTTTGTGACCGTCATGGTCTATAACATCCTGGGGGCCCGGGCCGAGGCAAAGGAGGCCGCCGGGTCTGCCCAATCATGAAAGAAAGGAAGGTCGTCCATGTCCTCCCGTAAGGGCCTTCTGTTTGTATTCATCGCCGCCGTCCTCTTCAGCATCGGCGGCCTCTGCGTGAAGGTGGTGCCATGGAACGCCATGGCCATCAACTCCTTCCGCAGCATCATTTCCGTGATCCTGCTGGTGATCTTTGCCAGGGTCACCGGCCGCAAGTTCAAGCTCACCCCCGGTGTACTCATCGGGGCGGTGTGTATGTGCGGGGTCACCACCCTCTACGCCATGGCCAACAAGCTCACCACGGCGGCCAACACCATTCTGCTCCAGTTCACCGCACCGGTCTTTGTGATCTTAGTCATGTGGCTGGTCTTCAAGGAGCGGCCCAAGCGGCTGGATGTGATCACCTGCATCGCCGTCTTCGGCGGCGTGGCCTGCTTCTTCCTGGACAGTCTGGGGTCCGGCAGTATTTTGGGGGATGCTCTGGCTCTCCTGTCCGGCGTGGCCTATGCCGGTGTCTTCATGATGAACAAGTTTCCCGGGGCAGACCCCCTGTGGGCCACCATCCTGGGCCAGGCCATGGGCGCGGTCATCGGCTTTCCCTGGCTGGTCCGGGAGACCGTGTTCACCGGCACGGCCCTGGCCGCTGCGGTGGCTCTGGGTGTCTTCCAGCTGGGTGTGGCCTATATGTTCTTCACCACCGGCATCCGTACCGCCCCGCCGGTGTCGGCCTGTCTGGTGGCCGGCATCGAGCCCATCCTGAACCCCGTCCTGGTGGCGGTGGTCCTGGGGGAGATGATCTCCCCCCTGTCCCTGGTGGGCGGTGCCATCGTCTTTATCAGCATCATGGTGTATAATGTGCTCTCCTCCCGACAGGAGAAGCGGGCAGCCCGGACGGGCGGGGAGGAGATGGGATCATGAACGCGAAAAAAGGACTTCTCTGTGTCTTTGCCGCCTCCCTGCTCTTCAGCACTGGCGGCCTGCTGGTGAAGCTCATCCCCTGGCAGTCCCTGTCCATCAACTCCTTCCGGAGTATCATCTCGGTGGTCATCCTCTTCATCTTTGCCAAAGTCACCCGGCAGAAGGTGAAGTTCACCCCCGGCACCATGGCCGGGGCCTGCATCGTGGCCTGCAGCACCACCCTGTACACCGCGGCCACCAAACTCACCACGGCGGCCAACGCCATCCTCCTCCAGTTCACCTCTCCCATCTGGGTCATCCTCTTCATGTGGCTGATCTTCAAGGAGAAACCCAGGAAGATGGATATCGTCACCAGTGTCATTGTCTTCGGCGGCATTGGCTGCTTCTTCCTGGACGGCCTGGGATCCGGCGACATGGTGGGCAACGTGCTGGCCGTCCTGGCGGGTATCTGCTATGGCTGGATCTTCATGCTCAATAAGATCCCCGGGGGCGATCCCCTGTCCTCCACCCTCCTGGGTCACGGGCTGGCGGCCATCGTGGGCCTGCCCTCCCTCCTCCAGGAGACCCAGTTCGACGGCAGGACCCTGATGGCAGCAGTGGTCATGGGTGTCTTCCAGCTGGGCATCGCCTATGTGTTCCTCACCGTGGGTGTCAAGTATGCTCCGCCGGTGTCGGCCTCTCTGGTCACCGGCATCGAACCCATCCTGAACCCCATCCTGGTGGCTTTGGTGGTGGGGGAGACCATCACCGGCCTGTCCCTGGTGGGGGGCGCCATCGTCTTTGTCACCATCATGGTCTACAATTTGGCCAGCGCCCAAATGGATAAAAAGAAGGAGACCGCTCCATGCTGAACATCATTTATCAGGACGAGTCCATCGTCGTCTGCGAAAAGCCCTTCCGGGTCCTGTCCACCGACGAGCCCGGGGGTATGCCCGACCTGATCCGGGAGGCCATCGACCAGCCCGAGGCCAAGGTCCGCACCGTCCACCGCCTGGACCAGGTGGTGGGGGGCATCATGGTATACGCCCTCACCGGTCCCGCCGCCTCGGAGCTCTCCCGGCAGATCCGGGAGGACTCCTTCCTGAAGGAGTATCAGGCGGTGGTCCACTGGAGGCCCCAGTATGACGAGGGGACCTACATTGACCTCTTGGGCCGGAACGAAAAGACCCGGAAGACCTACGTGGCCAAGTATCCGGGCAAGGGCATCCAGCAGGCCGTCCTCCACTATAAGCTCCTGGACAACAAGGAGGGCTTCTCCCTGGTGGAGATCCGCCTGGAGACCGGCCGGACCCACCAGATCCGGGCCCAGTTCTCCTCCCGGAACATGCCCCTGGCGGGAGACCGGAAGTACAGCCGGTATCCCGATCCCCAGGAGTGGCAGATCGCCCTGTGGTCCAGCCATCTGAAGTTCACCCACCCCGACACCGGGGAGGAGATGGATTTCCGGCAGGAAACTCCCAACACCGCCCCCTGGACTATGTTCAATGAGTAAGAGAAAGTCGTGCCGCCAATGCGGCACGACTTTCGT
>JAFVUT010000191.1 GCA_017502545.1 Ruminiclostridium sp. | reverse complement strand
GGCATCCCCAGCTTAAAGCTCCAGTGCCGGGTCTTGTGGCGGAACAGCTGCATCCCCAGAATAGCCCCCAGACTGCCCCCCAGGGCGGCAGACAGGAACAGGGTCTTTTCCGGGATGCGCCAGCCGTGGCTGGCAGCTCTCCATTTGTCAATGCCCATCAGGGCGAAGGACAGGATGCTCCAGAGGAGCACCCACAGCAGAATATATGTGGTCATGGTTCTTCCTCCTTCTTTCGGGGGGCCTCCCCGGCGATCTCCCGGG
Organism: Ruminiclostridium sp.; assembly: GCA_017502545.1. Lineage (GTDB taxonomy): Bacteria > Bacillota > Clostridia > Oscillospirales > Oscillospiraceae > Evtepia. Next base: position 6,627 of record JAFVUT010000191.1, on the reverse strand, counting down.
CGGTATCGGTCTGGCGGGAAGCAAAGCGGATCATATTCCGCCCATACCGCTCCCGGAGCTGGTCCATGGTCCGCTCCAGCTTCTCCTGCTTCTCCCGCTTGGCAGAGGCCTGGGGCGCGAAGAGGTCGATCTGGTCTCCGGCCTCATCCTCGGGCAGCAGGCCCTGGGCGGTGATGGTGATGGCTCGGACAGGGGCCGACCAGCTCCAGCAGCCCTCGATGAGCTCCATGGCGCAGTGGATGATCTCCCGGGACACATTGGTGGGGGCATCGGTCTTTTTCTGGCGGCTCACCGTCTTGAACTCCGGGCTCCGCAGGGCCACCTGGAGGGTGGTACACTTCATCTCGTAGCGGCGCAGGCGGGCGGCCACCCGCTCTGCCAGGATCTGGACCCCTGCCCGGATCTGGTCCATGGTCCGCTCCAGCTTCTCCTGCTTCTCCCGTCTGGCTGAGGCCTGAGGGGCAAAAAGGTCCATCTGGTCCCCCGCCTGGTCCTCGGGCAGCAGGCCCTGGGCGGTGATGGTGATGGCCCGGACCGGGGCCGACCAGCTCCAGCAGCCCTGGATGAGCTCCATGGCGGTGCGGATGAGGGCCCGGGACACGTTGGTGGGGGCTTCGGTCTTTTTCTGGCGGCTCACCGTTTTGAACTCCGGGCTCCGCAGGGACACCTGAAGGGTGGTGCACTTCATCTCATGGCGGCGGAGGCGGGCGGCCACCCGCTCAGCCAGGATCTGGACCCCCGCCCGGATCTCCTCCTCCCCGTTCAGGTTTCGGGGGAAGGTGGAGCCGTTGCCCACGGACTTGGGGGGCGGCTCGGTGCCGGCAGGCCGGACCGGGCTGTGCTCGGCCCCGGTGGCGTAGTCGTGGAGCTGGGCACCGTGCTTGCCCAGGAGCCGGACCAGGTTCTCCCTGGGGGTGTTGGCCAGGTGGCCGATGGTGGTGATGCGATGGCGGGCCAGGATCTCTGCCGAGGCCCTGCCCACGAAGAGCAGGTCGGTCACCGGCAGGGGCCAGACCATCCCTTCCACGTCCTCCCGGCGGATGACTGTCGTTGCGTCAGGTTTCTTATAGTCGCTCCCCAGCTTGGCGAATACCTTATTAAATGATACCCCCACGGAGCAGGTGAGGCCCAGCTCCCGTTTCATGTCCTCCCGGAGCCGGTCGGCCAGGGCCACGGGATCCCCCCCGAAGAGGTGGAGGGTGTGGGTCACGTCCAGCCAGCTCTCGTCGATGCCGAAGGGCTCCACCAGGTCGGTGTACCGCTCAAAGATCTCCCGGGAGAGCCTGGAATAGTACCGGTACTTGTCGTGGTGGGCGGGGAGGAGATAGAGGTCAGGGCACTTCCGCCGGGCCTGCCAGATGGTCTCGGCCGTCTTGACCCCGAAGGCCTTGGCGGCCTCGTTCTTGGCCAGGATGATGCCATGGCGGGATTCCGGGTCTCCGCACACCGCCACAGGCAGGTCCTTCAGGTGGGGGTAGGACAGGAGCTCCACCGAGGCGTAAAAGGAATTCAGGTCACAGTGAAAGATGATGCGGTCCTTTTCCATGGGCTCCCCTCCTTGCATAGTCTCTAATATTATATTGTAGCAAGATTTTGATGGGATGGCAAGGAGACAATGAGACAGGAGGGACAAGGGTGGGACCGGCGGGCACGTTGGCCCCCTCATCCGCCCACTTCGTGGGCACCTCCCCCCCAGGGGGAAGGCTTACCGTGCAGGCAGCGACAAGGCTTCTCCCTGGGGAGAAGCTGTCACCGCAGGTGACTGATGAGGGGTACTAAAAAATCCCCCGGTTTCCGAAGAAACCGGGGGACCAAAGCAAATCACTTATTCGTCGTCGTTGTCCCAGAAGACCAGGTCAAACAGCCGGTCCATGGTCAGAATGCTCTGCTCACGGGTGTAGCTGCCCTTGGGGTCGAACAGCTTGTTCTCCTTGCCCTGCATGATGCCGGCGGCCTGGACCTGACCCACTGCTTCGTAGGCATAGTCGAAGATCTTGTCGTTGTCGGCAAAGTCGGGGGCGGATGCCTCCAGAGGCTCACCCACGGCATAGGCCAGGCGGGACAGCATGGTGGCGGCCTGCTCACGGGTCAGGATGTTGTTGGGAGCGAAGCGGTTATCCCCCACGCCGTTGACCACGCCGATCTTGTACATCTTGGCGATGTTCACATCGTCCTCCACGTCGGTGAAGGGGAGGACATCCTCCTCGGTCAGTTCGATGGATTCGCCGGTGACTGCCTCATACAGGCAGGTGGCCAGGGCGCAGTACTCGGCACGGGTGGTGGCCTGGGTGTACTTGCCCTGGAGGTCTTCGGGAACCAGACCCCACAGGATGGCATCCATGACCTCCGCATGGGCCCAGAAGGAGGGCCATTCCTCGGTGTAGATGTCCTGTTCACCGCCGGTGATGCCGCCGGGGACAGAACCCTTCACGATGACTTCGCCGCCTTCCACCCAGGCGCCGTAGGTGTCACCGTAAACGGATGCCACAGAGGCACCCTCTGCAATGACAACGTCACCGCCGGCAACATAAATGCCGAAGCGGATCCAATCCTCCGTATCCTCCTGGATCATGGAGGCGCTGATGGGACCCACCTGACCCTGGATGGTCAGGGATGCGTCCGCCAGAGGAGCCCAGTCCTCGTCGGTGATACAGTCTGCGCTGATGCCCACGGTATCTGCCACGATCTCGCCGATCACAGCGTCCTGGCCGATGGTCACATCACCTCGGCCGTGGATGCCTGCATTGACGTAGCCCATCACGGAGCCGATGGTGCCGTTGATGGTCAGATAGCCCTCTTTGAGATTGTCCTGGGTCAGACCGTCACCGGAATAGATACCACTGCCGCCGGAGACATCACCCAGATCACCGTTGATGATCAGGCTGCAGTCACTCTGGATGGCCATGCCGTCGGTACCCACGACCTCCCCGATGTTGGCGTTGATCATCAGATCGCCGCCCTCGGTGGTGACTTCCTCCTCGCCAAAGCCCCAGGACTGGTAGCAGGCAATGCCGTTGTACATACCTGCGATCCGCTGGAACTCACCGGTGATGGTCAGACAGCCGGTGGCGTCGATGGCGGTGTTGCCCGCCTGGATGATGTTGGTGCCGATTCCGTTGATGTGGGCATCATAGTCCACCACCAGGATGCCGTAGCCCTCAAGATCCTCGCCGCTCATGGCAGAAATGGTGGCATTGTTCGCGGTGATGTAGGCAATGCCCTCCTCCACATAGTAGGAGACATAGCCATCGCCGGCCTTGGCGATGCCGGCAGGCCCGTACAGATCCACTTCCCATTCACCCACGGCCAGGCCGGTCTCGGTGACATCACCCAGGTAGGTGTATTCCTTGCCGTCCAGGGTCACAGCCTCGCCCTCGGCAGGCCAGCTGATGGGAGCTGCAAAGGCCGCCATGGGCAGCATAGTCAGGCACAGCGCCAAGACTGCCAGGATGCTCAAAAACCTTCTTTTCATAGTGATCTTCCTTTCCACCGGGATGTTACCTTCCCGTTTTGTATGGTGATAGTATAGCATACTTTCCAATTCTTGTCTATATAAATACAGCGTTCTAAACAATTCCCTACATGGTAGGTTTTTTTACGCCATGACCCGGCCGGAAACACGGCCGGAGATTGCTCCCGCCGATGCCTCCTCACTAAAGGGGAGCCAATAAACCTCTCCCTCCGGGAGAGGTGGCACGGCGAAGCCGTGACGGAGAGGGCTTGCACGTTCCCCAGCCCTATCAGCCCAGCCGCATAGTTTCGTCGCCGCAGCGGCGAAATCAAATCCAGTGTGCCTTTTTCGACAAGTGAAAAAAGGACCGCCCGGCAAACATCGGACGGTCCTTTGTATTTGGATCTGCCGCACCCAGAGGCGCAGCCCTGTCATTGAAATTACTTCTGCTCCTCGCCTCTGTGGATCAGGTGGCGGGAAACGGTCTTGTAGATGGCGAAGGTGATGATGGAGTTCACGCCTGCCTTAATGAGGTTGAAGGGCAGGATGATGGGCAGCAGCATGGCGTCCACGACCTCGGTGGGCACGCCCATGAACAGGGGGGTGATGAAGTGGTTGGCGATGCACATGACGATGCCCCAGCAGATGGTACCCAGGATCAGGCCGATGGCGGCGCCTGCCCGGGTGTGCTTCACCCGGTAGATGTTGCCGGCCACCAGAACGATGGTGGAGGTGGCGATCAGGTGCATGATGATGCCGTAAGCGCCGGAGCCTGCGGAAACGGTAACGCCCTGGATGACGCAGGTGACCACGGTGAGCAGCAGGCCTGCGGCGGGACCGAAGGCGAAGGTGCCGATGAGGATGGGGATGTCAGCGGGGTCATACTCCAGGAAGGCGGCGGCGGGGAAGATGGGGAAATGGATCAGGTAGACCAGGACGATGGAGATGGCCACCAGCAGAGCCATGGTGGTCAGTTTGCGAGTTTTTGCGTTCATAATAAAAAACACTCCCATTTGATAAATTTGACACCCGAAAAACCAATGTCCTCCAGGTGCCAACCATCAATTGGGGGCGTTCAAACAGGCGCAAAGGAAACCGGACGCAATACGCCCTGCCTCTTTACGCAGTTACACCATCAAAAGTGCCAGCACGTCTTCTCCCATCCAGACTGTCACTGTCGGTCCCGGAATCGCACCGGGTCAGCTGCCTTCGGTCGGAACCGAAGCGCTCGCGGACTCTACCGCCGGTGGGGACTTTCACCCCGCCCTGAAGACATCTTATTTCGTTGTCTGATTCTATTATACCGCCTTTTGCAAGAAATGCAACCCCTTTTTTGGACATCTGCCGACAAATCCGCAGGGTTTTTCATTGACATTATATATAGCGAGGTATAAGATGCTTATAGAAAGGAGGTCCTCTATGGAATCTGAAACCCGCTGCGCCTTCACCGGCCACCGCCCGGCCCGCCTGCCCTGGGGGACCGATGAATCCGACCCCCGCTGCCTGACCCTGAAGGACCGTCTGGCCCAGGCTCTGGAGGAGGCCTACAGCCAGGGCTTCCGCCACTTCCTCTGCGGCATGGCCCAGGGGGCCGACCTGTATTTCGCCGAGGCCGTCCTCTCCCTCCGGGACCGTCGGCCGGACGTGACCCTGGAGGCCGCCATCCCCTACCCGGACCAGGCAAAATACTGGCCCCAGGCTGACCGGGACCGCCGCCAGGCCATCCTGGACCGGTGCGACTACGAGACGGTGGTCCAGCACGGCTATACCCCCGGCTGTCTCCACCGCCGGAACCGGTACATGGTGGACCGGTCCAGCCGCCTCATCGCCGTCTATGACGGGGATCCCCAGGGGGGGACCTTCCAGACCTTGTCCTACGCCATGAGCCTGGGGAAGGGTGTTGCCATTGTGGATACGGAATAAGACCTCCATCGGTGGATGGAGGTTGTTTCTTTTTCATCACAACAAGCTCTCCCTCCGGGAGAGGCAAGTCGAAACCGAAAGCCCCAGTTCGATTACCTGCGTAACGACTGCCCTTCAGAAAGCGGGACGATGTAGGCATCGTCCCCTACAGGCGCGATTCTTCTCTTGTAGGGGCCGATGCCCTCATCGGCCCGCCCACGTGGCAGGTCATCCCAAGGGATGCGGGCGCATCGTGATGCGCCCCTACGATTGGTTCCGATTTCCCATGCAGGGACTGGTCAAGACCAGTCCCTGCATGGCGGGGCACTTTCCCCTCACGCAAAAAATCCCCTCGCTGAAACCAGCGAGGGGATTTGCTTTCATACTTTAGCGGTCGCGGTTGAAGATCTTGAAGATCTCCTTGTAGGGGTCATCGTCGGAAGCAGCGGGCTCGGAAGCGGGAGCGGAGGAACGGCCTGCGCTCTTGGAGGGCTTCTCGGCGGGTGCGCCGCCCATCTTTGCGTTCATGACCTTCTCGTCAAAGCCGGTGGCGATGACGGTGACCACGATCTCGTCCTCCAGGGACTCGTCGAAGGTAGCACCGAAGATGATCAGAGCGTTGGGATCGGCAGCCTCCTGGACCAGGTTTGCTGCGATCTCGACTTCTTCCAGGCCCACGTCGGTGGAGCCGGTGACGTTGACCAGAACGCCCCGGGCACCGTTGATGGAGGTCTCCAGCAGGGGGCTGGAAACGGCACGGCGGGCTGCATCCTCAGCCTTGGTCTTGCCGGTGGCGCGGCCCACACCCATGTGTGCCATGCCGGCATCCTTCATGACGGCGGAGACGTCAGCGAAGTCCAGGTTGATGAAGCCGGTGTTCTTAATGAGGTCGGAGATGGACTGGACGGCCTGCTGCAGCACGTCGTCTGCCACTTCGAATGCGTTGGACAGGGTGATCTTCTGATCGGTGGCGTACTTCAGGCGGTCGTTGGGGATGATGACCAGAGAGTCCACCTTGGTGCGCAGGTTCTCGATGCCCAGCTCAGCCTGCTGCATACGGCGGCGGCCTTCGAAGGAGAAGGGCTTGGTGACAACGCCCACGGTCAGGATGTCCATTTCCTTGGCCAGGTCAGCCAGGATGGGAGCTGCGCCGGTGCCGGTGCCGCCGCCCATACCGGCGGTGATGAAGACCATATCGGTGCCTTCCAGGATCTTGGTGATCTGGGTACGGCTTTCCTCAGCGGACTGACGGCCCACCTCGGGGTTAGAACCGG
>JAFVUT010000190.1 GCA_017502545.1 Ruminiclostridium sp. | reverse complement strand
TCCGGCGGAGGAATTGGAGAACCGGACAGTCCGGTTGGAGGCCGAAGTCACCGACTGGCCGGAGGCCACCGACTATGGTCTCCGGGTGCCGGTGAAGGCCGGGGAGGAGGACGGCCCCAAGGTCTCGTCCCTTCTCTACTGTGAGGCCGACATGGCCGGACTGGAACCGGGTGACCGGCTCTCCTGCGTGGCCTACTGTCAGCCTGCCGACCGGGTGAGGGGAGAGGAGAGTCTCTACTACACGGCCCGGGGCATCCAGCTCCAGATCCAGAGCTATGGGGAGATCGCCGTCACGCCCCGTGAGGGGTTCTCTCTGCGGTATGCCCCTGCCCTTCTGGCGGGAGGCCTCCGGGATATCATCGATGACCTCTACCCAGAGGACCGGACCGGATTTTTGAAGGCTGTCCTCACGGGAGACCGATCCGGCCTGACCGAAATGGAGCAGAATACCTTCAACCGGGTGGGCCTGGGTCATGTGGTGGTCATTTCCGGCCTCCATGTGTCCTATCTCCTTGGATTTTTATCTATCTTTTTCAAACGTGAGCGGAAAAGCTCTCTGGTCATCCTGCTGCTGGCCCTGGCTGCCTTTACCCTCATGACGGGCAATGCCCCGGGCACCGTTCGGGCTTCTGTCCTGGGCGGACTGGTCTTGGTGGGCCAGCATTTGCGGCGGGACACCCACCCCATGACCACCCTCAGTCTGGGTCTTCTTTTCCTGGTGGGGGTCAATCCCTACGCCATCGCCAACCCGGGCCTTCAGTTCTCCTTCCTGGCCACGGCGGGCATCTTCCTGCTGGGACGGCCCTGGCTGGAGAAGTGGCGGAAGGCTCTGCCCCGGAAGTACCGGAAGTGGGCCATGCCCGTCCTGTCGGTCTTCGCCGTCAGCCTGGGAGCCATGGTCTTTACCGTTCCCCTCTCCGCCCTGTACTTTGGGCGGTTCTCCCTCATCGCCCCTCTCTCCAACCTGCTGGTGGGGTGGACGGTCTCCCTGGTCTTTGCCGGGGGTCTGGTCTCCCTGGTGCTGGGGGCTCTGTGGCTCCCCCTGGGTCAGGCTGTGGCCTGGCTGGTGGGCGTTCCTCTGGACCTCTTTTTCTGGTATGCAGACCGGGCGGGGCGGCTCACCCTGGCAGCCCTCCTCACCGATGGGGGTTACTATGCCCTCTGGGCGGCCTTTGTCTACGGCCTGATCCTCCTGGGCATGGTCCTGCCCGGGAAAAAGCGGCTGATGGTGCCGGTGTGTGCCTGCGTGGTCACCTTCTGCCTGGCGGCCATCCTCACCGCCCAGACCGCCCAGCGGACCGGGCTCACCGTCACCGTCCTGGACGTGGGCCAGGGCCAGAGCATCCTGCTCAATTCCAAGGGGACCACCGCCCTAGTGGACTGCGGCGGCACCACCGACCCGGGGGACACCGCCGCCACCTACCTGCAAAACCTGGGGAAGGACAGCCTGGACCTGCTCATCCTCACCCACTACCACGACGACCACGCCGGTGGGGTCCCGGAACTCCTGGGCCGGGTGAAGGTCAAGGCCATGGCCCTTCCCGATGTGGAGGGGGACAGCCCCCTCCGTCAGGAGATTGAAAGGTTGGCAAAATCCCTAGAAATTCCTGTTTATTATGTAAACGAAACCAGCACGGCCCGGCTGGGTCAGGCGGACCTGACCTTCCACCCGCCCCTGCCGGGGAGTGAGACGGTCAACGAGAGCTGCCTGTCTCTGGTCTGCACCTGCGGGGACTGGGATGCCCTCATCACCGGGGATATGCCCGAGGAGGAGGAACGTCGCCTGGCCGCCCGTGGGGTCCTGCCTGACTGCGAGCTCCTGGTGGTGGGCCACCACGGCTCCCCCTCCTCCACAGGCCGGTTCCTGCTGGACACCATCACCCCGGAGATGGCCGTCATCTCTGTGGGCTACAACACCTACGGCCACCCTGCCCGGGAGACCCTGGACCGGCTGGCCGCATCCAACACCCAAGTTTACCGCACCGACCAAATGGGCACGGTGACGGTCTATGCCAAGGAGGTCTCGTAATGGCCAAGGAACCCAAGAGAAAGCCAGACGAAGGATACCAACAACTGAAAAAGGACCTGAAGGCCGGGACCATCGGCTCCCTGTACATCTTCCACGGGGAGGAGGCCTATCTTCGGGACTTCTACCTGGAACAGATGAAGGAAAAGCTCATCCCCGCAGGCATGGAGAGCTTCAACTACCACCTCCTCCAGGGGAAGGGTCTCACCGTCCAGAAGCTGGCCGAGACCGTGGATGCCCTGCCCATGATGAGCACCCGGACCCTGCTGGTGGTCAGCGACTACGACATCTTCAAGGCCCCGGAGGGGGAGCGGACCCTCCTCACCCAGCTTTTTGAGGACCTGCCCGAGTACGTCTGCATGGTCTTCCTCTACGATACCGTTCCCTACAAGAGCGATGCCCGGATGAAGAAGCTGGCCGGGGCCATCAAGACCCACGGTCAGGTGGTCCAGTTTGCCCGTCAGGCCCAGAACGACCTGGTGGACTGGATCCACCGCCGGTTCAAGGCCCTGGGCCACGACATCGACACCGCCGATGCCCAGTACCTCATCTTCCTCTGCGGAGACCTGATGAACGGCCTCATCTCCGAGATCGGCAAGATCGGTGCCTATGCCAAAAACCGCCGGGTCACCCGGGAGGACATTGATGCCGTGGCCATCCCCATTATCGACGCGGTGGTCTTCCAGATGACCGAGGCCCTTACCCGGAAGCAGTTCGACAGGGCCTTTTCCGTCCTCAACGACCTCCTCCGCCTTCAGCAGGCCCCCATTATGATCCTGGCCGTTCTGGGCAAGCACATCCGCCAGCTCTACTCTGCCCGGATCGCCCTGGAGACCGGCAAGGGGAGCCGCTGGCTCATGGACCTGTGGGGGATGCGGTCCACCTACCCGGCGGACAAGCTCCTGGAGGCCGCCCGTCACCACGACCTGGTCTGGTGCAAGCACGCCATGGCCCGGTGTGCCGAGACCGACCTGGCCATGAAGTCCGTGGCCGGTGCCGACGGCAAGGACCTCCTGCTGAACCTGATGCTGGAGCTGGCGGCAGGAGGGAAGGCATGATCCAAATCAAGGAAGCCATCGTGGTGGAGGGCCGGTACGACAAGAACACCCTCTCCCAGCTGGTGGACACCGTCATCCTGGAGACCAACGGCTTCGGGATCTTCAAGGACAAGGAGCAGCTGGCCCTCCTGCGGAAGATCGCCCGGAAGCGGGGGCTCATCGTCCTCACCGACAGCGACGGGGCGGGCTTCGTCATCCGCAACCACCTGAAGGGGGCCATTCCCCAGGAACAGGTGAAGCACGCCTACGTCCCCGACCTCTTCGGCAAGGAGAAGCGCAAGCGCAAGGCCGGAAAGGAAGGGAAGCTGGGGGTGGAGGGGATGCGTCCCGAGGTGTTGGAAAAAGCCCTCCGTCAGGCGGGAGCCACCATCCTGGACGGGACCACCCAGGCCCGGAGCGGCCCGCCTCTCACCAAGGCAGACCTCTTTGCCGCCGGTCTCTCCGGGGGAGAGGGCAGCAAGGAAAAGCGGCAGGCTTTTCTAAAAAAGCTGGACCTGCCGGAACACCTCACCCCCAACGCCATGCTCCCCGTCCTCTCCGCCCTCTTCGACCGGGAGAGTCTCCTGGAGGAAATGAGAAATCTGTGATACAGATCACAGAAACGGGGGAGAAACTTGAGGTAAAAAATCCACTATTATTGTGAACATGAGTGCTTTACAACGGGCTTTTTATCGTGTAAAATAGCTATTGTAAAACCGTGCCGAAGCGGCACGGACCAGAATAGAAAACTAAGCTCCCCCAGGGAGCAGAAATATGGAGGAAAACACTATGGCAAAGTATGTTTGCGGTATCTGCGGTTATGTCCACGAGGGCGACGCTGCCCCCGAGAAGTGCCCCCAGTGCAAGGCACCCGCTTCCAAGTTCACCGAGCAGGGCCCCGAGCTGAGCTGGGCTGCTGAGCACGTTGTCGGCATCGCCAAGGACGCTCCCGAGGCTATCAAGGAAGACCTGCGCGCCAACTTCATGGGCGAGTGCACCGAGGTCGGTATGTACCTGGCCATGTCCCGTGTGGCACACCGTGAGGGCTATCCCGAGATCGGTCTGTACTGGGAAAAGGCAGCCTGGGAAGAGGCAGAGCACGCAGCCAAGTTCGCTGAGATGCTGGGTGAGGTCCTGACCGACTCCACCAAGACCAACCTGTCCATGCGTGTGGAGGCTGAGAACGGCGCTACCCTGGGCAAGGTCATGCTGGCCAAGGCTGCTGAGGAAGCCGGCTATCCCGACATCCGTGACACCGTTATGGAGATGGGCAAGGACGAGGCAAGACACGGCAAGGCTCTGGCCGGTCTGCTGGCTCGGTACTTCAAGTAATTTATCAAAATGTGAAAAGCTGGTACGTCAGTTGACGTACCAGCTTTTTTATGCAAGGACCCCTCATCCGTCACGGCTTCGCCGTGTCACCTTCTCCCACGGGAGAAGGCTATGGCCAAAGGCTTCTCCCTGGGGAGAAGCTGTCACCGCAGGTGACTGATGAGGGGGGATCTCTGCCGATTTGGCAATACCGCAGCAAGGGGGCCTCAATCGTAGTGATTGGTCCGGTTGGGTTTGGGCTCCATCCTGTTCCACAGCTTCTCGATCCACCGGCCAGTGAAGAATTGGTTGAAGAACCGGCCCATGGGATCGTTGCCAAAGATCAGCAGGATGACCACGGCCACCGCCAGGGTATGCCAGGGGGTGAAGCTGGCCGCCAGACCGAAGTGGTCCATGAGCTTCACCGGGAAGGCGTGGAGGAGGTAGACCGCCAGGGTGTTCTTGCCCACGGTGCTCACCACCGGGATCCTCCGGTCCAGGGTGGGGGCCAGCACCAGCAGGAAGAAGAACAGCCACAGCAGGGCCAGCACCTGGATGAGGAACTTGGTGAGGATGCCGATGCCCAGCTTCTCAAAGGGGTGGGAGCCGTAGAAGGCCGCCTTGGGCAGCTGGCAGAAGAAGAGCAGGTAGACCGTGGCCGCCAGAACACCCAGGGTCAGGAGAAGCTGGACAGGCCGGTTCCGGAAGGAGCGGATCTCCTTTTCCCAGTCCCGGGCGTAGTACCCCAGGGCAAAGAAGGGCAGGAAGGAGAAGAACCGGCCCAGGGAGAGGTACTTGTCGATATCCGGGTCCAGACCGTAGCACACGGAAAGGAAGAGGAACAGGATCAGCACACAGCTCCGCCGCCGCTTTCCCCGGACGTTGAACAGGGGGATGAGCAGATAAAAGAACAGGCTGACCATCAGGTACCACAGGGACCAGGATGGGGTGGTGTAGTTCAGCACGACGGGCTCACCCACCAGAAGGCCGTGGAAGAAGACCCGGTGGATGGTCTGGAACAGGAAGTACAGGTAGGCCAGGTGAAAGATGATGGTTCGGCGCTTATACACGGCAAACCAGCCGGTGATGAAGAGGAAGACCGGCATATGGAAGGAATAGATGAGCCGGTAGAGGGCCTCGTTCCAACCGCCCCACTCCGGGGAGAGGGTGAGCAGATGGCCCAGCACCGCCAGGAAGATGAGGATGCATTTCAAATTGTCAAAGCAGTAGGCCCGCTTTTTCATGGACAGGGGCATGGGAGGGCCTCCTTTCTGACCTTAGTGTTTCCAAATATAGCACATTTTTTGGGGGACTGCAAGGGAAGGGGGGACTCTTGACCGGGGGAGCAGGATATCCTATAATGATAC
>JAFVUT010000189.1 GCA_017502545.1 Ruminiclostridium sp. | reverse complement strand
GTTCAGCTGGTTTTGGAGCTGGTTGACCTGGTTTTTCAGGTCGGAGATCTGCATCAGGCAGAAAATGGCCAGCACGCAGGCAATGGCGGAAAGGATGGGGGGAAAATGTTTTTTCATGGGGAGTCCCTCCTTTGGGTCACAGGCGGCCGGTACCTTTTTATTTTACTATATACCGGGTGGGTTGGCAAGGTCTGTCTGCCTGTGGTACAATGGAGAAACGAAGAAAAGGAGGGGTGACCATGACAAAACCCATCCGGGGGCGGTTTGCCCCCAGCCCCAGCGGCCGTATGCACCTGGGGAACCTCTTTGCCGCCCTGCTGGCCTGGCTGGATGTCCGGAGCCTGGGGGGCGAAATGCTCCTGCGCATGGAGGACCTGGACCCCGACCGGTGCAAGCCCCAGTATATCCTCCAGCTGGCCGATGACCTCCGCTGGCTGGGCCTGGACTGGGACCTGGGCTGGCAGGAGGGTCTGGACCAGTACACCCAGAGCCGCCGCACCGAGTTCTATGCCGAGACCTTCCGAAAATTGGAGGCCGAGGGCCTGGTCTACCCCTGCTACTGCAGCCGGAAGGAGCTGCTGGCCGCCTCGGCCCCCCACGCCTCCGACGGCTTCCGGGTGTACTCCGGTCGGTGCCGGACCCTGACCCAGGCAGAAAAAAACGCCCTGGAACAGGGCGGTCGTCGTCCGGCCTGGCGGATCGCTGTGCCCAGCGAAACCATTTCTTTCACCGACGGCAATTTCGGTCCCCAGTCCGAGGTCCTGGACCGGGACTGCGGGGACTTTATCCTCCGCCGGTCCGACGGGGTCTACGCCTACCAGCTGGCGGTCACCGCCGACGACGGGGCCATGGGGGTCAACCGGGTGGTCCGGGGGTGGGATCTCCTGTCCTCTACCCCCCGGCAGATCTGGCTCATGAAAAAGCTGGGCTATGAGGTCCCCACCTACTGCCATGCGCCCCTCCTGTGCAGCCCCGACGGGCGGCGGCTGTCCAAGCGGGACCGGGATCTGGACATGGGGGTCCTCCGCCAGCGGTACACCCCCGAGGAGCTCACCGGTCTGTTGGCCTGCACCGCCGGGCTCATGGATCGGCCCGAGCCGGTAAAGCCCTACGACCTGGTGAAGGAATTCTCCTGGGAAAAAGTGGGCACCCGGGACCGGGAGCCACTCATCACAGAATAACACAACGGGCGGAGCAACCAGCTCCGCCCGTTCTATTCATCCAATTCCTCCCGCAAAAGCTGCAGGGTCTTCTTCTCCAGCCGGGACACCTGGACCTGGCTGATCCCCAGGATCTTGGCCGTCCTGTCCTGGGTGAGTCCCTTGTAGTACCGCAGGAGGATGAGCTTCCGCTCCCGGTCCGGCAGGCAGTCGATGGCCGTCCGGAGGGATACCCGCTCCACCAGCCCCTCCTCGGGAGATTCGCTCCCCAGGACCCCTTCCAGGGGAAGGCCGGTCTCACCGGACTCCGCCTGGAGGGAGGACACCGAGGCGGTGGCCAGATCGGCGGCGGCGATGTCTTCCGGGGTGAGGCCGGTGGCCTGGGCCAGTTCCGACAGGGCGGGTTCCCGGCCCAGCTTGTCCTTCAGACTGACCCTGGCCCGGTAGATGGTCAGGGCCTGCTCCTTCATGCCCCGGCCCACCTTCACCATGCCGTCATCCCGGAGGAACCGGCGGATCTCCCCGGCGATCTTGGGGACGGCATAGGTGGAGAACTGGGTGCCAAAGTTGGTGTCGAACCCCCGGACTGCCTTGAGGAATCCCAGGCAGCCCAGTTGGTAAAGATCCTCGCTCTCCACACCCCGGTGGGTGTACCGTCGGACCACGCTCCAGATGAGGCCGGTGTTCTCCTCCACCAGCTGCTGGCAGGCATCCTGGTCCCCGGCCTGGGCGGCCCGGATGAGGGAGGTCCGGTGGTCCGAACTCACACCTTTCCTCCTGCCCGCAGGGCGAACCGCTTGCGGAGGGTGACGGTGGTCCCTTTGCCGGCGACCGATTTGACCTTTACGGAGTCCATGAAGCTCTCCATGATGGTAAAGCCCATCCCCGACCGCTCCTCGCTGCCGGTGGTGTAAAGGGGGGTCCGGGCCTGGTCGATGTCCGGGATACCCACCCCCCAGTCCCGGATGATCAGTTCCAGCTCATTGCCCGGGTAGATGCGGAGCTTCAGCTCCACCTTCCCAATGATGTCCGGGTAGGCGTGGACGATGGCGTTGGTGACCGCCTCGCTGACCGCCGTCTTCACGTCCCCCAGCTCGTCCAGGGTGGGGTCCAGCTGGGCGGCAAAGGCGGCGGCTGCCGACCGGGCGAAGGCCTCGTTGGCCGACCGGGAGGGGAAGACCAGGCTGACCTGGTTGGTGTATTTGATGGTGCGCATCTATGTAGCCTCCTTTCATTCCAGGGGGAAGAGCCGCTGGAGTCCTGCGGCCCGCAGGACCCGGGCGGGCTGGTCGGGCAGACGGACCACCTGGATGGTGCCTCCCAGGGCCTCCATCCGCTTCCAGAGCCGGAGGAGGACGGCGATGCCCGAGGAGTCCATGAAGGTGATCCCGGCGCAATCCACCACCAGGGTGTGGGGGAGGACCTCGTCCAGCTCCCGGTCCATGTCCTCCAGGAGGCCCCGGACCCGGTGGTGGTCGATCTCCCCGGAGAGGGCCACGGTGAGGTGACGGTTTTGTGCGGTGTAGGCCACAGCCATAGGTAAAACCCCTTTCTTGTGGGTGTCGTGTGTAAAAAAATACCCTTGTACCGAAGTACAAGGGTATTTTACGTCATAGGGTTGGAATTTTCTGTCAAACAGTGGAGGGGCTGAAAAAATGTCGTCCGGTCATGCATTGTGCATGGGCTGGGTCTGGGCAGCGGTGGGCTCGGTTGGAATGGCCTCCTCCTGGGGTTGTTGGCAGACAGCCAGGGTCAGGAACAGGAGGAGGAAGGTCAGGATGCTGCGGAACTTGGTCATCATGATGGGTCCTCCTTTCCAAAGGGGTCAGTGGAGCAGATTGAGGATCAGAAGCATACAGGCGAGCAGGAAGCACATCACGGTGGTGACAGCGGTGCGCAGGGCATATTCGCCTCGAACCTCATCGGCAAAGGCTCTGTCGGTGAGGATGAGGCCCACTATACCCAGCAGGAACATGAGCAGCATGGGTTTCATGGGAGTCCTCCTTTCAAGCAAAGACCTCTTTTACAATTAAAATGTATCACAAAAAACTTCCAAAGACAATAATAATATGGTAAATTTACCCAAGAAAATTTGATTGGAACCATAAAAAATTGGCAGGACTGTGGGGTCCTGCCAATTTGCGATCAGATGCCTTCCGTTCTCACGGTCCAGGGGGAGTCGGTGGTCTCCCGGTACATTTCGGCCACCCGGTGGCTCCACTCGTGGCCTTCCTCGGCGGCGGGGACGGCCACCTGGAGGAACATGACGGTGCCGGGGAGGGCAGAGGCCACATAGTCCTCCATGGCCCGGTTCTCAATGTAGAGGGCGGCCTGCTCCCGGTCATAGGTGATCTCCACCCCCTGGGCCAGCCAGCCCATCCACAGGGTCATTTCCTCGATCTCGTGTTCCATATACACGTTGGGGTCGATGGGTTGGGCGGCCAGGTCGGCGTAGTACTGCTGGGCCACGGCGATGGCGGCCTGGATGTCCTCGTCGGAGTAGTTCAGTTGATAGGTCTCGGCCTTTTTGTCCAGTTCCTTGTCGGACATGGCGGTCTCGGGCCCGCCGCCACAGGCGGTCAGCAGACAGAAGCTCAGGCAGAGGGCCAGGATCAAAGCAAGTTTTTTCATCACAAACACGTCCTTTCAGGGATATTATGTTGGCCGGGGTGTGCCCCGGGGAACAGCGATATTCTGCTATCCTAAGTATAACGACTCCCCCAAAAGATTGCAATCCTTTGGGGGAGCCTTTACAAAAACTTAAGAAATGAGGGAATGGCTCCCCTTGATAGGGGAGCTGTCATCGAAGATGACTGAGGGGTGCTATCCTTATAGTATAAATGTCGTACCGATACGACGGCATACCCTTAAACCCCGCACCCCTCCGGCCCTTTGGGCCACCTCCCCTCGCAGGGGAGGCTTTGCGGGAGTCAGTTTGGTGTCCAGGTCTCAGCTTGGGCGGTTTCGATCCAGAGGTTCCGGAAGTCACTGTCGGTGAGGTCAGGGTCCTCGGCCCGCTGGAAGGTCCGGTGGGTGAAGGTGCCGTCCTTGTCCAGGTCCAGGGTGTGAAGGGTCTGGGCATCCTCCCAGATGCCCACGGGAAGGGTGTCCCCCTCGCCCTGATGGATGTACCGGCTCAGCCCCATGTATTCCTCGGTGGTGAGGCTGTTTTTGCTGTGTTCGCCGGTGAGGAGGAACCAGACGTAGTCCACGTCGGTCAGACCGAAAAATTCTGCGGCGGGGGCATAGACCTCGGTGAGCCGGCCAAGAAATTCGGCCTGTTCTTCCTGGGTGAGGGTCTCTGTCTGGGTGGTGTCCTCGGTGGGGACTTCGGCCTCCTCCTGCTGGCAGGCGGCCAGGGTGAAGAGAAGGAGCAGGATGGTCAAAATAGCGGTGAGTTTTCCTTTCATCAGGGCCTCCTTTCTGGGCGGTGGGGACTTACACCTTGATGATAGCGGAAAAATTTCCCCGGCGCAATAAAACGGACCGGAATATCAGAAAGGTTTAAGA
The DNA here is from genome assembly GCA_017502545.1 of Ruminiclostridium sp. Taxonomy (GTDB): domain Bacteria; phylum Bacillota; class Clostridia; order Oscillospirales; family Oscillospiraceae; genus Evtepia. The sequence goes on along the minus strand of JAFVUT010000189.1, from coordinate 1,949 downwards.
AACGGGTTCGATGTTATGGATAATTCCCGTGTGAGTGAGAATGCTCTCGTACCGCTCGCAGTTGACCAGGTCGCCCACCTCCACGGCGTTGTACTGCGCCTGGGTGCAGGATAGGTCAAACTCCGCCTGAGAGGCCCCGCCCTCCTTGATTGTGATGACGAATCCATCCTCTGTTTCAAATTTGTCCATGACCGTGACCTCCCCGCCCATGGGGTAGAAGGATTGTTGGATGGTCCAGGAGCGGATGGCGGGGATGGCCGCCAGGAGGACCAGGCAGAGAGCGGCCAGGATCAGGACTGCTTTTTTCTTACGTGGCATGGTGTTCACCTCGTTTGTTTGGGATGAAAGAAGAAAAAGATCTTCTTAACCATATAGACGTAATACCGAGAGACTTGTTTCAATGAATCGGTTCTACACTTTCTGCGATTTTGATCAGTTCATTCTTAGGCTGTCGGGACATGAGCAGGAAAGCGTGTTTGCTTTCTTCATCGAACCAAACCAGGAAATTTTGGCTGCCATCGGTGGCCTCCCAGAACTCTCCCTGCATTCCGCGAATGGTTATGGGGGAAGGTGTGTGGCGTTCATTGTCCAGTTGTTCTCCTACATTGCTCATTAGCTGATAACTGAATTCAATTTCCATGGAGGGGTCATCGTTATTGTAGAGGATACTAATCACTCCGGGAAGGTCAATGAAATCTGTTTGAACATATCCGTCAGGGAGATAAGTTGGAGTCCAATTTTGCAGGTTTTCAGTGATTGGGGTATAGTCGCCTGCAAAGCGATATTCTACATGGTCACTGTATGATTTTACAAACCAACTGACTATCCACGCACGGGCCTGAGGGCTAAAGGCCATGAGAGAACCGAAAGACAGGGAAACCACCAGCAGGAAGCAAGCCGCCGAGCGGAGGGCGGTCTGCCACACCGGTCGCAGGGCCCGCTGGGCAAAGGCCTGGGGGTTCCGGAGAAACTTTTTCTCCCAAGCCAGATATTTTGGGGAAAAGGAGGGGGCCTCCGGCAGATCTGCGGTGCCGTAGTCCGCCAGGGCAGCATCCAGCAGGGCTTGACGGATGAGAAGGTCATCATTCACGGCACATATCCCTCCTTTCGCAGGGCATCCTGGAGGAGCTTTCTCCCCCGGTGGATGCGGGTGGTGACGGTGGTGAGGGGGAGACCCAGGTGCTGGGCGATCTCCTTGTCCTTCCACTCCAAGACGAATTTCAGTTCCAGTATGGTTCGGTACTGGTCCGGCATGGCCCGGATCATCTCCACGATGGTATGGGGACCCTCCTGGGCCGGGGCTTCCATGTCCCAGTCCGGGTCCAGGGGCTGATACTTGTTCTCTCTTCGGCGGATGTCCAGGCAGATGTTCTTCACCAGCACCACCATCCAGGCCTTCCGCTTCTCCGGGGGGATTTGGAAGAATACCCCGGCATTTTTGACGCACTTCATCCACCCCTCCTGAACTGCCTCCTCGGCCAGGTGTGGGGCCTGGAGGAGGGACAGAGCGTAGCGGTACATGTCGGTTTTGTACTTGTGGTAAAACCGGGAGAAGAAGTCCTTCTCCTCCGGGGTGTCCAGGGCGGAGAGCAGAATGGGGAGCATGGGGTACCTCCAGGCGGGGATTCTGCCTTCATTGTATCACAGAAAGGGGCGTTTGAATGACCCTTTCACCCTATTAACGTTTGAGTGGGCGGTTTTTTTGCAAGTTTTTCAAAAATTTTTCAGGGGCCCCTATGAGCCGTGGGACACAGATACGGCTCCCTTGATAGGGGAGCTGTCATCGAAGATGACTGAGGGGTGCTATTCTTACAGCATAAATGTCGTGCCGGCCGGTACGACAGCATACCCTGAAACCCCGCACCCCTCCGGCCCTTTGGGCCACCTCCCCTCACAGGGGAGGCTTATGGGTGGCGGGCGATTCGTGAATCGCCCCTGCGAATAAGCTC
>JAFVUT010000188.1 GCA_017502545.1 Ruminiclostridium sp. | reverse complement strand
TTCGGGGTCCGGGATGACTGCCACACGGATCTCAAGGATACGGTGGTGTTCCAGTTTGGTGACGGTGACGTGCAGGTTTTCATAAATGAATGTATCGCCTTCGACGGGGAGTCGACCCATCTGATCCATGACCCAGCCGCTGATGGAAGCGGAGTCAATGTCCACAGCTCGGATGGAGAAGCGGTCAAAGAGGTCGTCCAGGTTGGCGGAGCAGGAGATCAGGTAGCTGCCGTCTTCCTGCTTCTTAAATTCCTCAATGACTTCATCGTGTTCGTCCCAGATCTCGCCTACCAGCTCTTCCAGGATATCCTCCAGGGTGACGATGCCCATGGTGCCGCCGTAGTCGTCCACAACGACCGCCATGTGACACTTGCGGATCTGCAGCAGGCGCAGCAGGTCGGAGATTTGAGCGGTGGCGGTGGTGTAGAAGACCTTGCCGATGAGACTCTTGATATCGGTGTGGTTATGGAACCGGGCCGAGAAGAAGTCCTTCTCGTGGATGACACCGATGATATTGTCGATGGAGGTGTGATAGATGGGGATGCGGGAGTAGGCACTCTCTGCAAAGAGGACAGCCAGATCCTCCATGGTGGCAGTGTCCGGTGCGGCCACGATGTCCACACGGGGGGTGAGGATCTCCTCCACCTCCATGTCGTTGAACTCGATGGCAGCCCGGATGAGTTCACTCTCATGGGCTTCCAGACCGCCTTCGCTCTCAGCCTCTTCCACCATGGTGATGAGCTCTTCTTCGGTGATACCCTCTTCCTTGCCGGTGCGGAAGATCTTCATAGCGGCCTTACTGAACAGGCTGAAGAACCAGTGGAGGGGGCTCAGGATGACCAGCAGGACCCGCAGGATGGGATAGGCACGGGTGCAGAACTTTTCCGGGTTTTCCTTTGCCATGGTCTTGGGGGTGATCTCACCGAAGATCAGGATGGCAACAGTCAGGACCGCCGTGGAGATGGCGGGGCCATAGATCGGATACAGTTTGGTAAAGAGAACGGTACCAAGGGAGGCTGCGGTCAGGTTCACGATGTTGTTGCCGATCAGGATGCAGGAGAGGAGCTTGTCATACTGCTCCAGCAGATCCAGCACCTTCTGGGCGCGGACATTGCCATCCTCGGCCTTGCTCTTCAGACGGATCTTGCTGACCGAAGAGAAGGCGGTCTCCGTGGAAGAGAACCAGGCGGACATAAGGACCAAAATCACAAGAGCAACTGAAATTGCTATACAGGTACTGTCCATAAGGGACCAATCATCTCAACTTTCTATATCAAATTTCGTGTGTGACGGCTGAGGATACAAGAAACCACAGCCTAACATCTCTGCATAGCATACCACAGGAAGGAAAGGTTTGCAAGACAGTAAGACAAAAATGGGAGTGGATTTGCCATCTGGGGGAAGAAAAGGTTTGCCATTGGGTAAAAAAACAGGTATAATCAATTATCTGTTGCCATCATACTGTTTCTTGATAAAATGATGGAATCATTTTATCAAAACTAGTATTAAGAAAGGGAGAGTGCCATGGCCAAACTGACCTTTGCCATCCCCACCTTGCTGGGTGTGGAAGGCCTGACTGCCGACGAGCTGCGTCGAATGAATATGGAAGACGTCCGGGTGGAAAACGGCAGAGTGTTCTGCCAGGGAGATATCAAGGATATTCCCCGCCTGAACCTTCGTCTGCGTACCGGTGAGCGTGTACTCATCCTGCTGGGCACCTTCCGGGCAACCACCTTTGAAGAGCTTTTCGAGGGAACCCGCAAGCTGGCCTGGGAACGGTTCATCCCTGACCGAGGTGCTTTCCCCGTAAAGGGCTTCAGCCTGAACTCTGCGCTGCACAGTGTCCCGGCTTGCCAGTCCATCGTGAAGAAGGCGGTTGCAACTCGGCTGGGTAAGGTCTATCACCGGGAGACCCTGCCGGAGACCGGTGCGCTGTATCAGATCCAGT
>JAFVUT010000187.1 GCA_017502545.1 Ruminiclostridium sp. | reverse complement strand
TAAGGCATAAAAAATTCCCGCTTTAGCGGGGGCCCGAGAAAGTCAGCGGTTGGCGGACCGTTCAAGGGCCTTTAGGCTAAGCGGGAAATATGCCCCTATGGGGCTGGTGCAGGCCACCCGCTATGCGGGTGGTCCTGACTTGTATCACATTTTAGTAGGTGCAGTAACGCCCAGCAGGTTCAGGCAGTTGGCCAGAACGGAGCGGACGCTGTCAGCCAGCTTCAGGCGGGCGGCCAGCACAGCGGGCTCCTCGCCCTTGATGCGGCAGGCGCCGTAGAAGCGGTGGAAGTCACCAGCCAGCTCCACCAGGTAGCGGTTGATGCGGGAGGGATCGTAGTCACGGGCAGCGGCACGGATCTCGTCGGGCAGACGGGCCAGGGTGCGGATGACGTTCTTCTCCTCCTCGGTGGACATCAGGTCGGCCTGCACGTCAGCAGCGGCGGGCACCTGACTGCCTTCCTCAGCCAGACGGGCGATGAGGGAGCAGATGCGGGCGTGGGCATACTGGACGTAGTAGACGGGGTTCTCGCTGTCCTCGCGGACGGCCAGACCCATGTCGAAGTCAACGGGGGTGGTGGCGGCGCGGGAGTTGAAGAAGTAACGGGCGGAGTCCACGGGGACCTCGTCCAGCAGATCGTGCAGAGCGATGGCCTTGCCGGTACGCTTGGACATACGGACAGGCTGGCCGTCCTGGAGCAGGTTCACCAGCTGCATCAGGACCACCACCAGACGGTGGGAGCCGTCCAGACCCAGACCGTCCAGAGCGGCCTGGAGACGGGCCACGTGACCGTGGTGGTCAGCGCCCCAGATGTTGATGACCTTGTCAAAACCGCGGACCTCCAGCTTGTTACGGTGGTAGGCAATGTCGGCGGCGAAGTAGGTATAGAAGCCGTTGGCGCGGCACAGAACGTCGTCCTTCAGCTCCAGCTTGTCCACCTGCTTCTGGCTCTTGCCCTCGGCCAGGAACTTCTCCCGCAGCAGGTCGGAAGTCTTCAGCCACAGAGCACCGTCCTTCTCATAGGTCCAGCCACGCTGGGTGAGCATGCCCACGGTCTCGGCCACATAGCCGGAGTTGTGCAGGGAGGACTCGAAGAACCACTCGTCATACTCGATGCCGTAGCGGCGCAGGTCGGCCTTCATCTTGGGGATGTTGTGCTCCAGACCGAAAGCGGCCAGAGCGTCCAGACGGGTCTGCTCCTCCACATCCTTGAAGGAGTCGCCGTGCTTTTCATAGAATGCCTTTGCCAGGTCCTTGATGTCCTGGCCGTGGTAGCCGTCCTCGGGGAACTCCACGTTCTCCTCCCCCAGGAGGATCTGGAAGTAGCGGGCCTGAATAGACACAGCGAACTTGTTGATCTGGTTGCCGGCATCGTTGACGTAGAATTCCTTCCAGGTGTCGGCGCCGTCACGGGCCAGGACGTTTGCCAGGGTGTCACCCAGGACGCCGGCCCGGGCGTTGCCCATGTGCATGGGGCCGGTGGGGTTGGCGGAGACGAACTCCACCATGACCTTCTGGCCCTAGCTGCCCTCACCCTGGCCGTAGACGGGGCCTGCGGCCTCGATCTCAGCCAGCACGTCGCCGTACCACTTGGAGCCCAGACGGAAGTTCATGAAGCCGGGACCCGCGATCTCCACAGAGGAGAAGATGGTGCCCTCCAGGTCCATGTGGTCGGTGAGGGCCTGGGCGATGGCACGGGGGTTCATCTTCAGAGCCTTGGCGGTTGCCATGGCGTAGGAGGAGGCGTAGTCACCGTTGGTGGGGTCCTTGGGGATCTCCACGCCGCCCTTGAGCTCTGCGCCGCCGGGCAGAACGCCGGCAGCAGCGGCGGCCTCGTAAGCCTTGCGAGTGACCTCGGTCACCTGGTCTTTTGCGTATTGGATCAGATTTGCCATACTGTTGTCACCTTTATTCTATAGTATTTTTCACTGGGGCAGTTCAGGGTTGGAGACCCGGATCTCGAAGGAGTTTTCCGACACGGTCTCGTGCTCCATCTCCATCATGTAGCGGATGGAGATGTGACCGCCCTTTTCGCTCAGGTCGGCCTCGGCCTTGCGGGTGTTCACCCCGAAGAGCAGGCCGCCGTAGGGGGTCTGGTAGAGGGACACGTGCTTCTCCCCCACCTTGAAGATCATCTCGTTGTTGATGGTGCCCACACGGACCAGGGTGATGTTGTCCGGCCGCACCAGAAAGGTGGTGGTGGTACCCTCCAGGCCGGTGAGGCTGGTCTCCTCATAGGTGAGGGTGTAGCCCTCCTCCTGGTCTCCGTAGAGCATGCCCTGGGTGACCAGCTCCATCTCGTCCTGGTCAGCCCCCGTGGGCTTCTGGGTGCTTTTGATCGAAATAATGACAGGTTGTTCCATGCTGTTACCCCATTTGTTTCCGTCGAGTTAAAAAATGCGAATTGCTATATTCGGCAGATAATTATACACGATATTGTGGGAAATGTAAAGGGCGGCCATACCCCCCACAATTCACAAAAAGTCCTTTGACTTTCCCCACGATTAACTATATAATGTATTGGCGTTGGGAGGAACCCTTTCCTCCCCCGCTGCTTAGGATAGAGAAAGCCCAAAGACCCACAAGAAGGAGGGCATGGTATGCAGCTGGACATGAGCAAAAAGGAGTTCCGGCGACTGCTGGACCTGGCATACATCGGCAACTGGATCCTCAACTCCATCCGGGGGGAGGACCGTTTTCGGGATTACGCTCGGGTGGAGAGCCTGCTCTTTGAAAATGCCCGGGAGATCGGCTGGGACAATCTGGCCGAGATCTACCACGGGGAGACTGTTCCCTCCCGTGCCTTCGTGGAGGGCGGCATCCACGAGGCCATCATGGAGTATGAGAACTGTGTGTTCTTTGACATCCTGGCCGAGGACCTGGCCAGAAGGGACATGAACGATGTGCCCATCGACGCCAGCAATTATGCGGAACTCACCAGCCGGATCGAGGCCTATATCAACGAGTTTGAGGCCAATGGGACGGATAATATTTCTGTGGATTCGGATACGTTATGATAACAAACGAGACCGTTGTAGGATAAATCTACAACGGTCTTTTTTGTCATATGGCTAATTCCTTCTATTCTCCCGAGTTGTGTACCCGTTGATATATTTCTACTATTTCCGCAAAAAGTTCAATCGGTTCCACCTCTAATGCAAACGCTAATCGTATTAACTTTTCAATACTCAGTTGATTATTTCCCAACTCTATACTAGCAAGATACCGCGAGGAAATCCAATCCTCATAATTGAACAAGCTTTCACTTCTATTCTGCACAAAGAATTCTCGACTACGGAATTCCTTCCCCATAGAATACCGCATTTCTCTGATGCGATGCCCCACCAATTCCAGCCATTCCTCTTTTTTCTTTTTCTCAGACATATATTCATCACCTTGAACTATAGTTCATTGTTTTTTCCTCTATAGTAGTGTATCATAAAAATGCATTCAGGGCAACAGCCCTCGGGTGACATTATACAAAGGAGGATTATCCTAATGGATACTTCGAAGTTTAAATTTAAAGTTCAGTCCGTCCGCACCCTTCGTTCTCCCTATGCAGCCCCCGGTGATAGTGATTCTTACGAGACCATATATTATGTATTGGTCAATATGCAAGAACTCCCGGATAGCTTCCCCCTCGATGTAAATCCTCGAGAGCCTAAGATGAACACAAGCGTAGCAAAGAGCCTTAAAAAAGCCGTCAAGGAATCCGATACTGACTTCTATCTCAATAATAGAGGTATTGTGATTTCTGCAAAAAGTTTTTCCTTTGATCCTTCCAGCGCAACGGCTATCGTTGACTTAGGAAACCAAACTGACGAAACGGACAGAATGCAATACGGCATCTTAGATGGTGGTCACACATACACCGCAATTATCCAGGAGAGAGACAACATTCCTCGCAACGTAACGAAGTATGTTCGTCTTGAGATTATTACGAATGTGAATAATATTACCAGATTGTCTGACGCTCGTAACACCTCTGTACAGGTTTCTGACATCGCTCTGTTTAACTTGGATGGAAAGTTCGAAAACATCAACGATGCAATCAAGGGCCAGCCGTATGAAGGCAAAATTGCCTATAAGGACAATGAGCGGAATGACATTCACGTTTATGAGATCCTTAGACTGATGTATGCCTTTGATATCGACAAATTCCCGGACGACTCCATGGCCCCGATTCAAAGCTATTCTGGAAAAGCTCAAGTCTTCAAGCGCTATAAAGATGCTTACGATTCTGAGTTCTACAAACTTCTTGTAAAAGAGATTCCCACTCTGGTTACCCTGTACGACACAATCGAAACTGAACTTCACGAAAAATATGTAATATACAAGCGTGAGCTCGGAACAGCCAATCCCCGTTTTGGTGGTGTAAGGGGCATCGACAACAAGGATGATGCAAGCAGTTTCTTCCTGAAGAACCCCATGCAGTATTCCATTTCTAGTGGCTACCTCTATCCCATCTTTGGTGCATTTAGAGCAATTCTCTCTTACGATGAAGAAGACCAAATCCTCTCTTGGATGTTCGACCCTATTGAGATTTGGAATGAAGTCGGAAAGGCTTTGGCTCAAAACACTTTCGAATCCTCTTCTAATCCTCAACTTGCCGGTAAAGATAAGCAGCTCTGGTTATCGAATTATAGGATTGTGGAAACCCAGTGTCTGAGAAAACTCCTCAAGAAGAGAGGATGATTTCCTAACTTTTGCAGATCTCTGCATTTTTCTCGTTGTGTTGTACCCTCTGCCACGTTAGACGGGCGATTCGTGAATCGCCCCTACGATAAAAAAGAAGCGTGCATCAGCACGCTTCTTTTTTTATTTCTTCTTCAGTTTTTCCACCTGGGTGGGGTCCGGGTCCACGTAGGCGGTCTGGTAGGTGGTGTAGATCACCATGCCGGGGCGGGCGCCGGCGGGCTTCTTGACAAACTTCACGGGGGTGTAGTCCACGGGGATCTTCCTGCCCTCCCGGCCCTGGGAAAACCAGGCGGCCAGGGCGGCGGCTTCGTTCAGGCTCTGGTCGTCGGGCTTGCCCCCGTCGGTCCAGAGGATGACGTGGGAGCCGTGGATCTTCTGGGTGTGGAACCAGTAGTCCCACTTCCCCGCCTGCTTGGTGGTGAGGGCGTCGTTCTGGAGGTTGTTCCGGCCCACGGAAATGCGCAGACCGGTGGAGGAGCGGAACTCCATGGGCTTGGAGCCGGGCCGCTTCATCTTCTCTTTTCCCTTGCCCTTCCGGCGGAGGTAGCCGGTCTCCACCAGCTCCTGGCGGATCTCCTCCAGGTCCCGGTCACCCTCGGCACGGCTGATGCTGTCCAGAACGCTGTCCAGGTAGTCCCGCTCGGCGGTACCCTTTTCCAGCTGGATGGTGAGCATCTCCTGGGCGGTCTTGGCCTTGGTGTAGGCCTTGTAGTACCTGGCGGCGTTCTGCTGGGGGTTCTTCATGGGGTCCAGGGGGGTGTCGATCTCGGCACAGTCGGGATCATAGTAGTTCTCGGTGCGCAGGACCTTCATGCCCTTTTCCATCCGGTAGAGGTTGGCTGTGATCAGGTCGCCGTAGATGCGGTGCTGGTCCCGGTTCTGGGTCTCGGCCAGCTCCTTCTCCTGAAGGGCCATTTTTCGCACCAGGCGGTCCCGGGCGTGGGTCAGGGACTTGATGAAATCCTGTCCCTTCTGGCGAACGGTGTCAGCCGTCTCCCGGGCCTGGTAGAATTCATCCAGCATGGCGTGGAAGCTGTCAAACTCCCGCAGCTCGGTGGCAGGACCGTACTGGAGGATGGGGCGGAAGGAGAAGTCCACAGGCTTCTCCCCACGGATGAGCATGGTGGGCTGGGTCTGACCGGCCCGGACCTTATCCAGCAGGGCGGTCAGCTTGTCCAGCAGGGCTTCCGGGTCACGGCCCACGGGGGCATCCACTTCCCCAAAGGCCTCAAAGGCGGCCTCCCGGGCAATAAGGGGAGACAGGCCCAGGAAGTGATCCAGGAGGAACCGGTCAGCGGGGGTGTCTGTCCGGGCCTTGTCCAGGAATGCGGCCCGGTCCTCTTCGGTGAGAGCCGTGGGGTCCAGCTTCCCCTCCTGGACGGGGGGATATTTGTAGAACATACCCGGCAGCAGAGGGCGGGCGTTCTCCTGGGTCAGGTCCACATCCACCCGCTTCAGACAGTCCACGATGCGGCCGTCGCCGTCCAGCAGGACCAGGTTGGTCCGGCGGCCCATGGCCTCCAGGATCAGGCGGCGGGTGACCTTGTCCCCCATCTCATTGGAGGCCTCGATGACCAGCTCGGCCAGGCGCTCCATGGGGGGCTGCTTCACTTCCAGGATCTTGCCGCCGGAGAGGTACTTCCGCAGGAGCATACAGAACATGGGAGGCTCGGCGGGGTTCTCCCTGGGCAGGTCGGTGAGCTGCATCCGGGGCCAGGAGGGGTTGGCGGTGAGGACCAGGCGGCAGTTGCCGTTCCGGCCTCGGATGTGGAGGAGGATCTCATCCCGGGTGGGCTGGTGGATCTTGTCGATGCGGGCCCCCAGGATGGCTCCCTCCGTTTCCTTCCTCACGGCAGCCAGGCACAGTGCGTCCATGGGCATGGCTTACCCCTCCTCTCTCATGATGAGCTCGAAGAGCTCGTTCAAACGGTCGGTCTGCCCCTGAAGGTAGAGCCAGCCGAAGAGGGTCTCCAGACCGGTGGCGATCTGGTACTCCCGGTGGGTGGCACCCTTGGGATAGGAGTGGGGGCTGGCGTTCCGGCCACGCTTGAAGATGGTGGTCTCCTCCTCGGTGAGGATGGGCAGCAGCAGGTCCATCTTGGCGGCCTGCTTGGGAGC
>JAFVUT010000186.1 GCA_017502545.1 Ruminiclostridium sp. | reverse complement strand
GGTGTATCTTATTTCTGAGAGGTGATTTCATGGAACCCATCCATTCCTACTTTGCCCTGCTCAAGCGGCTCAATACGCTCACCGAGCACCAGGTCAACCGGGCCATTCAGGACACCGGACTCACCATGTCCCAGGGGGCTCTCATGTTTCAACTGATCCAGACACCGGAAGGTTTTCTGTCTATGAAGCAGGCCGAACAGATCATGAAGCTCTCTCAGCCGGTCACCGCCGGGCTGGTGAAACGCCTGGAGGAAAAAGGCTATCTGGAGAGCTTTGGTAGCGAAAAGGACAAGCGGATCAAGCTGATCCGGGCCACAGAACTGGGCAAGGAACGGCTGCAGACCGCCCGGAGCACCATGATCAGCCTGGAACAGGAGATCTTCCAGATCCTGACCCAGGAGGAGATCCATCAGCTTGGAGCCTCTCTTTTGAAACTCAGAGACACCATGGAAGACAAATGGAGGGAATGAACATGAACCTGACAGAAAAACTCGGCCTGAAACTGGAACCCATTGGTATCTTTTTCGGCAACACCACCGCCCAATGCGACCTGGAACCCACCGCCGACACCCGCAACTGCGTGATCCCCTTCCTGATGGCTGCCGGCCACGGCAAGGTGGTCGGTATGACGGAAGAAACCTGCAACTGTCCCGGCGGTTCCGTGGGCTGCTGCTTCGGGGACGGCTTCACCCGCCGCAACCCCATGATCCATAAGATGCTCTCTCAGGGTTTTGGAGACATGGCCCCTTCCGGTATGCCTGAGCACCTGAAGGAAGGCGAACGATTTTTCTGCACCGACGAACTGGCTATGAAGTGGAGAAACGCTATGCCCTTCTCCGACAAGGGCTACCCCCGCATCGTCTTCGCCCCTGTGAGCCGCTGGGAGGAGATCGGCACCCCCGACCTAGTGTATCTCTTTGCAGACCCTGACCAGCTCTCCGTCCTGGTGACCCAGCTGGGCTTCCACAACGGCCGGGCTATGAACACCATCGCACCTTACGGCGCCGCCTGCCACTCCATCCTCTTTGCCGCCGAGCAGATGGAAAAGGAGGATCCCATGGCCGTCATGGGTCTCTTTGACATCTCCCAGCGTCGGGCCGGACTGGCCAACTACCTCTCCCTCACCGTGACCTATCCTATGTGGGAGGGAATGAATCGGGACTTGGACAAGAGCTGTCTCACCACCCACTCCTGGCAGGAAATCGAAAAGAGACGATAACCAAAAAATCCAGAGGCGAATGCCTCTGGATTTTTCATGTTCAGGATTTGATTCGGGCCGACCAGGCCAGGAACACCAGGCCGGAGACCAGCGCCGCTGCGTAGGGCAGGTGGAGAACAGGGACCCAGGCAAACAGGGACCCGATGACCGACAGGAGCATGGGGGTCAGGAACTGGGCACAGTACAGGCCCATGGAGATCATGGGCATCACGGTGGTGGCAGCCTCCACACCGGCCTTTCGGGCCCCGGAGGAGATGATGAAGGGGATGCCCATGCCGTTGGCAAAGCCAATGAGGGCAGAGCCGCCAATGACCCAGGCCCAGCCGTCTCCCAGGAGCAGCAGCCCATAGCCGCAGATGAACAGCACAGGGGCCAGGAAACGGGTCTTCCGTCCCAGGGCCATCTTTACCATCACAAAGCCCAGGCCCCCCAG
>JAFVUT010000185.1 GCA_017502545.1 Ruminiclostridium sp. | reverse complement strand
GCGACACCTGCACCATCGAGCCTGTCACCGACGACATGGCCCTCTGCCAGCCCAGCTATCAGCCCAAGAACGGCAAGCTGGCCGTCACCGACGGCGAGGATGGCTGGTTCGTCCGGGTGGATGGCATCACCGAGTACGGCTGCGACCCCCTCTATGAAAAGATCGCCATCCACAGCAGGGAAAATCTGATGTTCTTCAACCTGGACGGCGTGCCCCGGGCCACCTGTCTGCCCTGGGAGCACTCCCTGGACTCCGACGGCTCCCCCTGCCCCAATCCCCGTGTCATCATCCCCCGCCGGATGATCGACCGGATCGTGGATCAGCCCGTGGAGGTGGATGTCCGCTCCTTCGGCGTTCGGATGCCTCCCTCCACCGCAGAAAACCCCAACTACGGCATCCTGGGCCTCATGGGCATCATCCCCCCTGCCCTGGCATGGCTGTGGAGACTCATCGCCCCCAGAGGCTACAAGAACCCCAGCATCGCTGACGACGGCGGCCCCTCCGGCCCCAGCCTGGCCAGCGAGGGCGTGGGCTCCTACTGGCCCTTTGCTACCGGTGAACGGGTCAAGCAGGCCAACCTCCTGCTGGAGCAGATCCTGGCCTGCCCCAACACCCGGTACGTCCTGATCCCCAACCAGCACATCGGCGTCTACAAGACCGGGTTCGCCCCCGAGCAGATCTCCCGTGAGTATCTGGCCCGCCGGGGCGGTGTCAACATGAAGATGGACCGGCTGGTCCCCGCCCGCTGCCCCCTCTTCGGCTATGCTCTGAAGGAAATGAAGGTGGACGGCCAGCACATCAGCTCCCGGTTCCTCCGTCCCGAGCGTCAGGCCGCCCTGGGCGAGGAGGGCTACGACAAGGGTGCCGAGATCCTCTATGACTTCTTCGCCAAGGAGCTGGAGGTCTACAACACCGAGGAGCTCCACCCTGTGGGCAAGGAGATCCTGGCGTGCTTCTACAATCACGGCACCATTGAGGACTACTGCGCCATCACCCCCCTGGGATTTGGATGACTTTGAAGGAAAAGACAAGCCTTTTCCTTCAAAGTGAAGATCACGGCCTGACCCGCGCCTGCATGGCAGGCACTCTCAGGCCGATAAGAGTTTTCTGGCACGCACATGTCGCACCAGAAAACGAATTTAACTTGATTTCGCCGCTGCAACGGTGAAACTCTACGAGGTTTTTACGATCTGAAAAGTCCGGATACTTCGGTGTCCGGACTTTTGCTTTTTTCCACCGCCTGTGGTAAAATGGGGACAATATTACACCCTTGGAGGTTTCCCATGCGAAAGAATTTCAGCGATATGGCCTTTTATCCCCAGCCGGTGCTGGTCATCGGCACCTATGACGAGAACGGCACCCCCAACGCCATGAACGTGGGCTGGGGCGGTATGTGCGGCAGCAAGTATGTAAACATCAACATCTCCCGCCGCCACAAGACCACCGACAACATTTTTCTGAAGAAGGCCTTTACCATGAGCTTTGCCGACCAGGCCCACCTGGTGGAAGCCGACTACTTCGGCCTGGCCACCGGCACCGAGGAGAACAAGATCGAAAAAGTTGGCTTCCACGCTCGGAAGAGCGACTTCGTGGACGCCCCCCTTTTTGACGAACTCCCCCTGACCCTGGAGTGCCAGGTGGTGGAGATGGAGGAGAAGCGGGGCCTCATCTGCATCGTGGCAGAGGTCCTGAACATGAGCGCCGATGACTCCATTCTGGGAGAAGACGGCCTGGTGGATGCCGACAAGCTCCACGCCCTGTCCTACGACCGGGCCCGCAAACTCTACCGCACCCTGGGCGGGGTGGTGGGCCAGGCCTACCACGATGGCCAGCAGCTGATGAAGTAAAAAATGGACGGATACAAGATCGTATCCGTCCATTATTAATAGTATATTTTGTTTTCATCTCGAATGGCGAAGGTATCCCCCTCCACATCCAGGATGGTCACGCCGCAGTTTTTACTGACACCGCCCGTCCAAAACTCCTCCTGAGGGATATTTTTCAGGGTCATCGTCACGCTGCGGATGACCCCGCCGTGGGCGGATACCAGGATCTTCTTTCCTTGATTCTCTGGGTCGGCGGCGATCTCTTTCAGGATATCCTGCACCCGGTTCTGAAGAGACTCAAACGACTCCCCGCCGGGGGCGGGCATGGGGAGGGCGGTCACATCGGTGTAAACCTTTCCCTCCAGCTCCCCAAAGGAAATTTCCCGGAGTCGGTCGTCTTTCTCAATTTCCTGGTCCGGACAGAGGATCCGGGCCGTCTCATAGGCCCGGGACAGGGGACTGGAGTAGATCCGGTCAAAGTGAAGACCGGCTTCCGCCATACCGGCAGCCGTAGCATGGGCCACCGCCACCCCATTTTCGTCCAGAGGAACGTCGTTGCTTCCCTGGAAGAGATGCTTTTTGTTCCAAATCGTCTCGCCGTGGCGAATGAGGTAGATGGTCATGGTACTCATGCTTGTCTCAGCCTTTCCTTCACGGCTTGGCCTGTGGGGGTGGCAGCCAAGCCGCCCAGGGCGGTCTCCCGGAACTCCACCGGCATACGGCGGCCCACCTCGCCCATGGCATCGATGACCTCGTCCACGGGGATGCGGCTCTCCACCCCGGCCAGGGCCATGTCGGCACAGCTGACGGCGTTGACCGCGCCGATGACGTTGCGCTTGACGCAGGGGACCTCCACAAGGCCCGCCACCGGATCGCACACCAGGCCCATCAGGTTTTTCAGGGCCATGGCCACCGCGTGACCGATCTGCTCCTTGCTGCCGCCCCGAATGGCCACCAGGGCCCCGGCAGCCATGGCGGAGGCCGTGCCGATCTCTGCCTGACAGCCCCCGGCCGCACCGGCGATGCAGGCCTTGTAGGCGATGACCGCACCGATGCCGCTGGCCACATACAGAGCCTCCAGGATCTTGTGCT
>JAFVUT010000184.1 GCA_017502545.1 Ruminiclostridium sp. | reverse complement strand
GACATACTTTTATTATATACAATTCTGCCAAAGAATCAACTGTTATATAAAATAAATTGTAAATAATACTATAACATTTTGAAAATTAAGGGGAAACAACGGAGGAGAAGGGAGACAGCGTGGGAGTTAAGGGTGTAACGTGGTTCCAAACCGTTTGGTTACAACCCCTCCGCCTCGCCTGACGGCGAGGCACCTCCCCTTACACAGGGGAGGCTGAGGCGAGCACAAAACCTCAGGCTCCCTTGTGTAAAGGGGGCGACGCGTGAAGAAAACATGCCGGTGGCATGTTTTTAGCCAAAGCCGGGAGCAATCTATGATTGCGACCCGGGCCAAAGGCTGGCAGCCGCAGGCTGACTGAGGGATTATAGACCCAAAGGGCTTATCCCACGTTCGTTTCACGCCTCCCATCTTAATAAACTCTTCAGAAACCTTTCATTCTTTCTTTATTGCTGTCTGCCCATAAAAAGACTATGATGCAGACAGAACCAAAGAAAGGAGGATCCGCCATGCACGATCCCGCCATTACCATCATTCTCTCCCGCACCCAGACCAAGTTTGGCCGGTGCATCCGCAAAGTCGCCCGCCAGCAGTACAACCACGCCTCCGTCGCCCTGGACGACGGCCTGGAGGAGGTCTACGCCTTTGCCCGGCCCAACCGGTACGACCTGCTCTCCGGCAGATTGGTCCGGGAGCGGCGGGACCGGTTCACCATGGGGAACGGACGGCCAGTTCCCGTGGCGGTCTACCGGATCCCGGTGACCCAGGTCCAGGCCCACTGGGTCCGGGCCACCGTCCGGACCATGGCGGAGGACCCCGAGTATTTATATAACCTCTTTTCCGTGCTGACCTATCCGGTCCTGAAGGGCTTTTCCGTGTGGAAGGCTTACTCCTGCGTGGAGTTTGCGGCCTTCCTTCTCCGCAGCCTGGGGCTCCTGGGGGAGGAGAAGCCCCTCTGCTCCTACCGGCCTGATGACCTGGCTTCTCTGCTGGCGGACCATCTGGTGTACCGGGGGGATATCCGGGACTGCCTGCCTCCCACCGCCGACGAGGGATACTTTGCCCACCCCACCCCCTCCATGGTGACCCAGGGCCTGTGGTCCCTGGCCCGGATCGCAAAGCGCTCGGTGTCAGCGTGGGTGGGGTGACCTGCGTGGGCCGGGCCGATGAGGGCATCGGCCCCTACGAGCACAACACCACCCCTGTAGGGGCGGATTCTATATCCGCCCGCATCCTGGAGGGAAGCACCCACGACGGTAATTGAAACGGACCTTCCGATTTCGATCGACCTCTCCCTCCGGGAGTCGCACTGTCCGGGGGACAGTGCGATATAATCCCGTGACCATTCCACGAGGTGGCACGGCGAAGCCGTGACGGAGAGGGCTTGTACGTTGCGTTGACCCGTATCGTCAGATACCCGCCCTCTCAGTCTTCTCCCTGCGGTCGAATCCAGCTCCCCCAGAGGGGGAGCTTATTTTTTCTCCAAAACGCAAAAAAGAACGCTCCCGTTCGGGAGCGTTCTTTCTATTTAGTGATGTACCGCCTTCTTCTCCTCCGCGGCCATCCGCTTTGCATTGGCCAGCATGAGCTTGATGCGGTTTTCCTGGTTGATTTTCGTTGCACCGGGGTCGTAGTCCACGGAGACGATGTTGGACTCGGGATAATCGTCCTTCAGCACCCGGATCATGCCCTTGCCCACGATGTGGTTGGGCAGGCAGCCGAAGGGCTGGGCGCAGACGATGTTAGGGGTGCCGGTGTGGATGAGCTCCAGCATCTCGGCGGTGAGGAGCCAGCCCTCGCCCATCTTGCAGCCGTCGTTCAGGTAGCCCTCCACCAGCTTGTGGAGATCCTCGAAGGTGCCGGGGGCCCGGAAGCCTGCCTCTTTCAGGGCCTCGATCATGTCCTGCTGGCAGCCCTCGATGTAGCCCTTGCCCAGGCGGCACAGAATCTGCTTGACCTTGCTTCCGCCGAACATATCCACGTCGGAGATGCGGTTGTAGATCTTGAACACCAGAAAATCGGTGAGGCCGGGGACCACAGGCTCGGCCCCCTCGTCCAGAAGGAACTGCTCCAGCTGGTTGTTGCCCAGGGAGGAGAACTTGATGTAAATTTCGCCCACCACGCCCACACGGACCTTGGGCTCGCCCGCTACGGGGATGGTCTTGAAGTCGGCGGCGATCTCCTTCAGGATGGCCCGCATCTTCTTCCGGGACATACCGTCTCCCCGGTCAAACCGGGCGATGAGCTCGTTCATCCAGTACTCCACCTTGGCGGTGGTGTCACCGGGGTTCACCTCATAGGGACGGGTCTGGTTGGCCACGTTCATGATGAGGTCGCCGTACATCATGCCGTAGATCATCTTCCGCAGCAGGGGGATGGTCAGTTGGAAGCCGGGGTTCTTTTCCAGGCCGAAGGACACGGAGATGACGGGGATGTATTCCATCCCGGCCTTTTCCAGGGCCTTGCGGAGCATATGGATGTAGTTGGAGGCGCGGCAGCCGCCGCCGGTCTGGGTGATGAGCAGGGCCACCTTATGGGGGTCATAGCCGCAGTTCTGCACCGCGTCGATGAGCTGGCCGATGACCAGCAGGGCGGGGTAGCAGGCGTCGTTGTGGACGTATTTCAGGCCGTTGTCGATGACGTTCCGGCTCTCGTTGGTGAGCATATCCACCTTGTAGCCCTCCTCCTGGAGGAGCTTGGCGAAGAGACCGAAGTGGATGGGGAGCATCTGGGGCATGAGAAGGGTGTATTCCTTCCGCATCTCCTCGGTGAAGAGGAGGCGGCCGGTGCTGTCATATTCCAGTTTTGCCATGTCAGCGGACCTCCTCTCTCTGTCTGTCCCGGGCCTCCAGGGCGGCCATGAGGCTGCGGATGCGGATCTTCACCGCGCCCAGGTTGGAAATGTCGTCGATCTTCAGCTGGGTGTAGAGGTCGCCCCCCTCCTCCAGGATGGAGCGGAGCTCGTCGGTGGTGATGGCGTCCACGCCGCAGCCGAAGGAGACCAGCTGGATGAAGGCCATGTCGGGCTGGGTGCAGACGTACCGGGCGGCGTTGTACATTCTCGCGTGGTAGGTCCACTGGTTGAGCACCCGGCGGGGCTGTTTGTCCATGTGGTGGAAGACGGCGTCCTCGGTCACCAGCACGAAGCCGTAGGAGGTGATGAGGTCGTTGATGCCGTGGTTGATCTCCGGGTCCATGTGGTAGGGCCGGCCGGCCACCACCAGGATCTTTCTGCCGTTGTCCCTTGCCCACCGGATGTACTCGGCTCCCTTGTCCTTCACCAGCTGGCGGAAGGCATCGTAGGCGGCGTAGGCCCTGCGGATGGCCTTCACGCTCTCACCCCTGGGGATGCAGAACTCCCTTGCCAGGAGCTCTGCCCCCTTCTTTTCAAAGTCCTTGGGCCGGTGGACACCCAGGTTGTCGTGGATGTACTTGACCTTGGCCAGGACGGGGACGTTCACCTTCAGCAGGTCGGGGTAGTAGGCCACCACGGGGCAGTTGTAGTGGTTGTCCGCCAGACCCTCGTCGAAGTTGTAGGACATACAGGGGTAGAAGATGGCGTCCACCCCTTCCTCCACCAGGGCCACCACATGGCCGTGGAGGAGCTTGGCGGGATAGCAGACGGTGTCCGAGGGGATGGTCTGCTGACCCTTGATGTACAGGGCACGGTTGGACTCGGGGGAGAGGACCACCTCAAAGTTCAGGCTGGTGAAGAGCTCGAACCAGAAGGGGAGGTTCTCGTACATATTCAGGCCGAAGGGGATGCCGATGCGGCCCCGGGAGCCGTCTCCCTGGCCCTTGCCCTGGAGGGACCGCAGATGATCGTACTTGAACTTCAGCAGGTCGGGGATGTCCGCCTTGGGCTGACCCAGAGGGACCGAGCAGCGGTTGCCGGAGATGAACCGGCGGTCCCCGTCAAACCTGTTGATGGTCAGGGAGCAGCGGTTGGTGCAGCCCTTGCAGGTGGAGGGCCGGGCCTCGTGGGTGAAGCTCTCCAGAGCCTCCGGGGGCAGGAGGGTGGATCTCTCCAGACCGGCCTCCTTGGCGGCCAGAGCGGCACCGTAGGCACCCATCATGCCGGAGATGGTGGGGCGGGTGACCTCCCGGCCGATCTCCTGCTCAAAGGACCGGAGGACGGCGTCGTTCAGGAAGGTGCCCCCCTGGACCACGATGTGCCTGCCCAGATCGTCGGCGCTGGCGGCCCGGATGACCTTGTAGATGGCGTTCTTGACCACAGAAATGGACAGGCCCGCAGAGATGTCCTCCACAGAGGCCCCGTCCTTCTGGGCCTGCTTCACCGAGGAGTTCATAAAGACGGTGCACCGGGAGCCCAGGTTCACGGGGTGCTTGGCAAAGAGACCCATCCTGGAAAAATCGGCGATGTTCTGGCCCAGGGCCTTGGCGAAGGTCTCGATGAAGGAGCCGCAGCCAGAGGAGCAGGCCTCGTTCAGGAGGATGGAGTCCACGGCCCCGTTGCGGATCTTGAAGCACTTCATGTCCTGGCCGCCGATGTCGATGATGAAGTCCACGTCGGGGGAGAAGTGACGGGCGGCGTTTAAGTGGGCCACGGTCTCCACCAGGCCCAAGTCGCAGGAGAAGGCGTTCTTGATCAGGTCCTCACCGTAGCCGGTGACGGCGGCCCCCTTGATGGTGACCCGGTCCCCGCACTGCTGATAGATCTCCTGGAGCTGGGGCAGAACGATGCCCACGGGGTTGCCCAGGTTGGAGTGGTAGAAGGAGTAGAGGATGTTGCAGTCCGGGTCGATGAGGACCATCTTGGTGGTGGTGGAGCCTGCGTCGATGCCCAGGTAAGCATCCCCGGCATAGGCGGACAGGTCCACCGTGGGGACGGTCATGGCGGCGTGACGGGCGGAGAAGGCCTCGTAGTCCGCCGGGTCGGTGAAGAGGGGGGGCATGGTGTCCACGGGGGTGCCGCTCTCGGCGGCCTGCTCCAGCTTCTCCAGCAGGGACGCAAAGGGCTGACCGGGGGTGTCCTCGGTGCAGAGGGCCGCGCCGATGGCGGCGAAGCAGTCGCCGTCCTGGGGGAAGATGGCGTGGTCGCTGTCCAGCTTCAGGGTCTCCACGAACCGCTGGCGGAGGCCCATCAGGAAGGTGAGGGGACCGCCCAGGAAGACGATCTTGCCCTTGAGCTCACGGCCCTGGGTGAGGCCGGCCACGGTCTGGTCCACCACCGTCTGGAAGATGGAGGCCGCCACGTCCTCCTTCCGGCCCCCCTGGTTCAGGATGGGCTGGATGTCGGACTTGGCAAACACGCCGCAGCGGGAGGCGATGGGGTAGATCTTCTCGTGCTGCAGGGAGAGGGTATCCAGCTCGTTCACGGACACGTTCAGCAGGGTGGCCATCTGGTCGATGAAGGCACCGGTGCCGCCGGCGCAGGAGCCGTTCATGCGCTCCTCGATGGAGCCCCCGAAGAAGATGATCTTGGCGTCCTCGCCGCCCAGCTCGATGACCGCATCGGTGCCGGGGATGAAGGTCCGGACGGCGGCAGCGGTGGCGTAGACCTCCTGGACAAAGTCCAGGCCGGAGGCCTTTGCCACGCCCAGACCGGCAGAGCCGGTGATGAGGAGCCGGACCTCCTGTCCGGCCAGCAGATCGGTCAGCTGGCGGAGGGTCTCGCAGGTCCGCTCTCTGGCCTTGGAGTAGTGGCGCTCGTAGGAGCGGAAAAGGAGTTTATTGGATTCATCCAGCACCACCACCTTGACGGTGGTGGAGCCGATGTCGATACCGATTCTAAGCATGATCTATCACCTCGATAGGGAAGGGGTATGATTCTTATTTAATATAAGATATCAGCTTATTGTACCAGAGATGACAGAGAAAAACAATAGGGATTCTTGGAATTGATTGGAAGAACAGGTGTACAATATCCAAAAAAGTGTAAAAAAAAGGGGTGACGGCGTAGTTCTTTCCCTGTAGGGCAGTACCCAAGGGAGAAAGAAACGGGCCTTCCGGTTTCGTCCTGCCTCTCCCTCCGGGAGAGGTGGCACGGCGCAGCCGTGACGGAGAGGGCGGAACGTCACGGGGAGGAGTGCTCCATCCTTTCCGGCAGTCAGACCCTTCGGCATTGGTTCGCCCTCTCAGTCTTCTCCCTACGGTCGAATCCAGCTCTCCCAAAGGGAGAGCCAAGGGGCTACACCCTCGGCATCATCTGCCGGGCGCGGATGGTCAGCTCTCCCCGGCACTCCGCCACCTCCAGCACACTCCCCTCCGGCAGGTCCCCCTGCAGGAGGAGCTCGGCTGCCGGGTCCTCCACCCGGTTCCGGATGAGCCGCCGCAGGGGCCGGGCCCCGTACCGGGGGTCCTTCCCCTGCCGGGCCAGCCAGGAAAGGGCCTGGGGGGAGACCTGCAGATCCACGCCCTGCTCTGCCAGACGGTCCCCCAGCCGGTCCAGAAGCTTTTTCGTGATGGCCGTCATCTCCTCCTCCCCCAGGGGATGAAAGAGGATGGTCTCATCCAGTCTGTTTAGAAATTCCGGGCGAAATACTAAGCGCAATTCCCTCTGGACGGCGGCCTCCGTGGCCTGCTGACCTGCCCCGTCCGTAAATCCCGGCGGGGTCCCGGCCGAGAGCTTTTCGCCCCCCACGTTGGAGGTCATAATGAGGACCGTGTTTCGGAAATCTGCCCGTTTTCCTTGGGAATCTGTCAGAATGCCATCCTCCATGACCTGAAGGAGGAGCCCCCAGACCTGGGGGTTGGCCTTCTCCAGTTCATCAAAGAGCAGGACGGCATAGGGCCGCTGGCGGACGGCCTCGGTGAGCTGCCCTCCCTCCTCGTGGCCCACGTAGCCCGGGGGAGAGCCGGTGAGCCGGGAGGCGGTGTGCCCTTCGGAAAACTCACTCATATCGAACCGGATCAGGGCCTCCTCGGTGCCGAAGAGGAACCGGGCCAGGGCCTTGGCCAGCTCGGTCTTGCCCACCCCCGTGGGGCCCAGGAAGAGGAAGGACCCCATGGGCCGTCCCGGCTCCTTCAGCCCCGCCCGGCTGCGGCGGATGGCCCGGGCCACCGCCCGGACAGCCTGGGTCTGCCCGGCCACCTCCCGGGACAGATGGGCTTCCAGCCCCAGGAGCCGGTCCCGCTCGGCCCGGGTGAGGACGGACAGGGGGATCCCCGTCCACTGGGCCACCACCTGGGCCACCTCCTGTCCCGACACCGCCGGGGGTTCCCCCTGCCGGGAGGCATCCCCCGCCGCCCAGTTCATCCGGGTCTGGGCGGCGGCCTCGTCCAGCAGGTCGATGGCCTTGTCCGG